>JAAWPK010000077.1 GCA_022799935.1 Clostridia bacterium | reverse complement strand
TAGGCGGAATCGAACCGCCGACCTACAGGTTACGAATCTGTTGCTCTACCAACTGAGCTATAATGGCAAATACAAAAACTATTTTAACATAAAAAAATTAATAAATACATACTTTTCCTAAAAAAACATATAATAACTTAAAAGCTTTATTTTAAAATGTCTCAAAAGTATTGATTTTATTAAAAAAATAGTATAAAATATATAAGAATTATTTATAATAATAAATGCGAGAGGCATTTTTGGAATGGAGGAAAAATAATGGCAGAAGTATATATGGCAGGAGATTTAAGAAATGGAACAACATTTGAACTAGATAATCAGGTATTTAGAGTAGTTGAATTTCAACATGTAAAACCAGGAAAAGGAGCTGCTTTTGTTAGAACTAAAATAAAAAATGTAATAACAGGAGCTGTTTTAGAGAGAACATTTAACCCTTCAGAGAAATTACAAGGAGCAGAAATAGAAAAAAGAGAAATGCAATATTTATATGAGGATGGCGAATTATATTACTTTATGGATAATGAGACATATGAACAAACACCTCTTAATAAAGAACAATTAGGAGAAAGTCTAAAATACTTAAAAGAGAATATGACTGTAAAAATGTTATCATTTAAGGGAAAAGTTTTTGCAGTAGAACCACCAATGTTTGTAGAATTAGAAGTTACATATACAGAACCAGGATTTAGTGGAAATACAACAACAACATCTGGAAAGCCTGCAAAATTAGAGAATGGATTAGAAATAAGTGTTCCTTTATTTGTAGAGATAGGAGATATTTTAAGGATAGATACTAGAACTGGCGAATATATGGAAAGAGTTTAAGGAGTTTTTGATAATAATGGCAAATTTAAAGAAAAGATTTAATGAAATTATTGGGGAATTGGAAAAAAATATAAAAAATAAAGAAGATTTAGATTATATAAAATCTCAAGTATATAATATTTCTTTATTATTTTTAGATGAAATGGATAAACTTGCAGAATTAAATCTTGATAGACTAAATGTAATGATTGATAGAGAAAAAGAACTAGGAAAAAGAATAGCAAGTATGGAAAAAGTTATAAGTAACATAGAAAAAGAAATGTATATTTCTCCAGAATGCGATTTTGAAATAATATGTCCATATTGCAACACAGAATTTGTTGAAGACTTTACAGATGGCATGAAACATGAAGTAAGATGTCCTGAATGTGAGAACTTGATAGAACTAGATTGGCATGATGATGAAGAATGTTCTTGTACCCATGAATGTCATGGAGAATGCGATGAATGTGGAGATTCTTGTAAAGAAGACAATGATGAAGAGGAAATGGATGAAAATGAAGATGATATGTAAAAATATCATCTTCATTTTTCGTTTATAGGAATTAGCAATAATGGGTCTTTTGGAACTCCATTTATTTTTATTGAGAAATGCAAGTGACAACCAGTAGTTGCACCATTAGTTGGAATTCCATTTTTATCTTTATAAGGATTATTTAAGATATCTAAAACATGAAAGGGGCCTATTTGACCTAATACTTGTCCTCTTTCAATAGAATCTCCAACTTTTACCAAAAAATTAGGGGAGACATGACAATAAGAAATTCTTATATTTTCACTTTCTATAATAATTGTATATCCTCCAGAACCATTAAAGCCAGTATATGTAACACTTCCGTGAAATACTTGCTAGAAAATAAGTATTTTCTTTGGCAGGAATATCTAACCCAGAATGATAAGAAGAAGCATAAGAAGTAGGGGAGTTTCTGGAACCAAAATATGAAGATATTGTATAAAAATTGGGTATGGGCCATACAAAACCTTTATTACTTATATAAATTTCATCTTGATTTATATTATAGCTAGAATAATCAAAAAAAGAATCACTATATATGCAAGAAATGATAATAGTAATAACGATAATTAAAATAAAAGAATATGAGAATAAATTGTTCATAAAAAGCTACCTCCAACATGAATAGTAGCCTCCTAAAAGATATATATCTATTTTTTAAATGCGAAAAATTTACTTATAAAGAAATTTAATATTATAACTATAATAGTTATACCAAGCTTACTTATGATTTCTTGAATAGCACAAATGTTGAATAATAGATAAAATCCAACCATTTCAACAATCATAGTGAAAATACGACCAATCATAAATTTACAAAATTCTTTAAAAGTTTCTTTGAAATTTGTAGCTGTAGAATTAAAAACTAATTTTCTATTTGTGAAGTAAGCAAATAACACAGCACATATTATTGAAATAATATTAGATAAATTTTCTTCTAAACCAAAATGGGTTAATATAGAAAAAATTCCAAGATTTACAAGTGTAGAAAGTATACCAAAAATAGTATAAAATATAACTTCTCTAGTACATACTTTTTTTATTAGTTCTTTTAATTTTTCCATATTTATTCCTCAAATTAAAAAATTCCAATAAATGGATAGAAAAATATGGAATATTCTAAATAAAAAATGGCTGGGCTGGCTAGATTCGAACTAGCGCATGCCAGAGTCAAAGTCTGGTGCCTTACCGCTTGGCTACAGCCCAATATAATTTTTACTGGGGTGGAAGATGGGACTCGAACCCACGGTCTCCAGTGCCACAAACTGGCGCGTTAACCAACTACGCTACATCCACCATTCCATTAATTAATCACACCATTAATTGTGCATTTATTATTTTAACCTTTTTGGAGTGTTTTGTCAAGATTTTTTATAAAATTATTAATTATTATTTAAAAAAATATGTATTATGCATTTTTTGTAGATATTTCCATAGTTTAACCTATTGAAAAGTGTATTTAAATGGTGTATAATAATAAATCATATGGGGGTGTATTTGGTTTCGACAGTAACAAAGAAATATAAATAGCGAGTGGTGGATTCGTCTGGCCACCTAAAAAAGGCGAAAATTAAAATAAACGCTGATAATAGAGAATTAGCATTAGCTGCCTAAGAGCAGCTACATTCTACTAAAATGGCCTACACTTTTAGATAGGGTGTCAACTTTGTAGGAAACAAAACTATTTCTTGTTTCGGAGATAGTGGGTATTTTGAAACTACTGAGAATTTAAAGTTTGTTTATTAGCTTGAATTTTCGGGAATATTTTTTAATAAACTGCACTCGGAGAAATTTATATGGAATGGTTATTGGACAGGAGTTCGACTCTCCTCATCTCCACCAAGCTGGGCACAAAATTAACCTTTTTGTGTCTTTTTCTATTTTTATTTAAAATTTGTATTTGAGTGTATTATTTGTCAGAGTCAATTATAAATCTATAAATCGTTATACTTATAATTTGATATATTAGTAATTTTTGTTTTGGAATATTATAACTAAAATAAGAAAGGAAGATATAATTATGAAAAGAATGATGGATTTTATTGTTTTAACTATTATATATTTTTTTGTATTTTATAAAAAATGGAAAGCAAAAGGAAAAGAAATATTATTTGTAAATACCATAATGTATATATATTTATGTTTTGTATTGTATTTTACTTTAATGCCTATATTAACATCCATACCTTTTATATTTAATCACCCTTATAAGACAATGAATTTAGTTCCATTTATTGATGTTTTAAATGGCAGAGGGGATTTTATTAGGCAGGTTGGATTAAATATTATAATGACAATTCCTTTTGGATTTTTATTACCTTTAATAAAAAAAGAAAATACTAAATTATTAAAAGTTGTTTTCTATACTTTTTTATTGAGTCTAAGTATAGAAATACTACAACCTTTAATAAATGGAGTTAGGTCAGCAGATATAACTGATTTGATAACTAATGTGAT
>JAAWPK010000076.1 GCA_022799935.1 Clostridia bacterium | reverse complement strand
TTCCCATTACTATAGCAAGCTTTACATATATCATTTAATAATTTTACTGCATTGTTATATCCGAATAGCTCCTTGTAAACCTAATGTTTTTGATGTTGTTCCATCTGCTATTAGTACTAGTTTATCCTTTTCTTCATCTATATCCCATATCCTCCATTGAAGCCCTGCATCTGTTGTGAAACTTTGTGCTGAAGCATATCCTGAATATGTTGTTGCAGCTACATTAAATGTTGATGACCTCGGTTTATAATTCACATAATCCCCTATTTTTGCTATCCACTCTTTTGTTGATACATAGCTATCTGTTGCTGCTGTAGTTTTATTTCCAGCTTTATCTCTTACTTCTACAACTAAATCATAAGAAGCTCCAGTAGTTAATCCTGTATATGCATATTGACAACTTTCTTCATTATCTACTGTTATTGTTCCTGCTTCTGTATATGCTCCTTCGTCCGTTTGTTTATATTTGAATATATATTCATATATTCCTGATCCTCCAGTATCTTTTCCTGTTACATTTACTACTATTCTTTGAGACATTGCATTTGCTGACACAAATTTTACATCAGTTGGCGCTATTGTATCTTTCTTTATTTGTACTTCTACATATTCTTTTGATTTTCTACCAGCTTGGTCCACTGCCCATATTTTTACTATATATTCTCCGATCTTCTCCTAATTCATTTGCTCCTATTTCTATCATTTGCCCATTTTGACTATCTGTTCTTGTATTTCCATCTTTTGTTATCTCATATTCTATCTTTGCAATTTTTAGTCCTATATCTGGACTTTCTTCTGCTCCTGCTACTGCTATTTTTCCTTCACTACTTATCCACTTTTCCCTTTCGTTTGTTATATCGATTGAGCCATCTTTTAATACAAATACTTCTGGTTTCTCTGGATCGTTTTTATCTATTTTTACATTTACTGTTTTCTTTGGTGTAGCATTTCCTGAATCATCTATTGTCCAAGCTACAACTGTACTTATTCCTTCATTTGTAATATCAAATACTATTGGTCCTTCATCTCCTACTGGATCCTCATCTATTTCTATATTTTTTCCTCTTGCTACTGTATATTTTATCATCTGTGGTTCATTTGCTATACATGTTATTGTTACTTGTACATTTCCTGTATACCAACCTGAATCTAATTTTTCTACTCCGATTTTTTGGCTCTACTTTTACTGTTACTAGTGACTGACCTTGTCCACCTTGATTTCCACCGGCCTCCACCACCGGCCGTTTCCTCCTGGATTAATTTGTGTTCCTTCTTCTCCCGTTGTTACTTTTATTCCTGCTCCATCTTCTGCCTTTGCTGTATTTCCTGCTTCATCTTTTACTTCTACATATACTATATATTCTGTTTCTGGCTTTAGCCCTTCTACCATACATCTTGATTCCTTTGTACTCCTTATGAAGCTTCTTCCTATTGTTCCTACTTCTTGTACATAGTAGAAATATGTTACTTCTGATAGTGGATTATCTAAAGGTTGATCTGATGCCTGAGCTGATATTATAAATCCATCTCCTGCTATGTTTTCCTCTTTTACTTCAACAAAACTTATTATTGGTGGTGTGTTATCTACCTTGGCTGTAATTGTTATTGGTTCTGATACATTTCCTGCATTATCTTCTAGTCTTATTATTACTGTTTGTATTCCATCATTTGGCATACTTAAACTTGTTTCTTTTACATTTAATGGATTTCCATTTTCATCACCTTTCATTTGGTCTAAGCTTGGTATAAAGTTATTTTCTATTTCTTCTTCTGTTAGTTTATAGTAATAGTAGCCTTTTACTCCTGATGCATTATCTCTTGCATTTTTTAGTTCTATTCCTACTGCTCCTCTATACCATCCATTCTCTCCCTTAATTCCTGTCATATTAATATCTTTTAATATTGGTGCCTCACTATCTATTAATACATTTAGGCTTACAATTTCTGATTCTCCTGAACCTTCATCTACTGCATATGCATATATAGTATTCATTCCTTGCAGTTTCAGTTCTACATCTTTTGCAATAATTCCATTTATCTTTTCTGCTTCTGTTATTTCAAGACTTGGATCCTCTTTCCAATTAGCTATTGTATAGTATATTTTACTTGTTTTATCACTTCCTGCACTTATCCTTACTGTTACATTTTCTTTATACCATCCACTTGTTGGTTTAACTTCAGGGTTGACTATTTCTATTTTTGGTGCTATCATTGTACTTGATACTCTTATCCACGCATACCTTAATTTCCCTGCATTTGATGTCACTCGAATCACATACCAACCTGTATTTGGAGCTTCATAATCTAAACTTGTACTATTTTCTGTTTTAACAATACTTCCTTTATATATTACTTCTATCTTATTTATTCCTGAAATATCTTCAGAAGCTTGGACATTTATTTTATTATTTACTTTTGAAACAGTTACCTTAGGAACTAAGTTTCCATCTTCTCTTCCTAAGTATTCTATAAACCTTTGTCCATAATTTTCACTATAGTAAACTTGAAATATGTATCCATCTGTTGTTGTAATGATTATGTCATCATTTATATCATTTGCACTTTCTGATACATTTGCAATTGCTGATTTTATCCATGTTGCCTCTTTTGCCATTTCTTTTGCTAGTTTCTCTAATGTTATTCTTTCTCCTGTTACTTCAGCCTTTAAGATTATACTTTCTCTTAATGCTTCTATTTGCTCTTTATACTGAAGTATGTTGTAGTCTTCTGTAGCGGTGGTGCTTACTTCTATTATTCCTTCTTCTCCTGTTATTCCCTTAATTACTACTGCTGTAAGTACAACAAGTAATACTATTGTTACAATAAGAGCGATTAAAGTTATACCATTTTCCTTTGTTTTCATCATCTTCTCCTTCCATTTTTCTTTTGCTTAACTTTATCTCATTTGGGGTATACTAATTATTAGATATACCTTCTTGGCAGGAAATTAAAATAGCCAAAGTCAAACCAAACAAAACCAAAACTATTTTAACTTTCCTCCCAACAAGGTATATTTTTCACATTTTTATTTCAGATTTTTAACATATTTATATTATAAGTTCTTTTTTTGGTCATGTCAACAAAAAAATACAAAATTTTTGGATAAACAATAAAAAAAGTGCTAAATATGATTATATTAATTTTAGGAAATATTTATTAATTTTATAATTTAGATTGGGGTCTTTTTCAATGAAAGAAATTTATGAGAATGTCAGAAACTTAAGAGAAGATAACGATTTAAAACAAAAAGATGTAGCTGATTTTCTAAAGATGTCAAGGACTACTTATAATCACTATGAACTAGGTCATAGCAGCTTTACTGCTGATATGATTATTGAGCTTGCAAATCTTTTTAAAACTACACCTAATGTTTTATTAAACTTTAATAATTCGTTAGAAATTACTGATACAGATTTAGTTAAACTTTGTAAATTTGTAAGAGATGAGAATATAAATGTCGATACTGTTATCACTCTTCTTTCTTATGCAAGAAAACTATATCTTTAAATACTATTTTACAAAGTCATCTATACTTCTAAACTCATATCCCATTTTCTTTATCTCTTTTATTACATCATTTAGGATTTCTGAGTTGTCTTTTGATGTTGCATGTAATAACATTATACAACCTGGATGTATATTTGATATAATTTTTTCTTTTCCATAAGCTGTTCTCCCTTGCTTATTTTCATCCCAATCATCATATGCAAAACTCCACATTACAGTTGTATATCCAAGTCCTCTTGTTATATTAAGGCTTTTTTCACTGTATTCTCCTTTAGGTGGTCTTATGTATTTCATCTCATAACCGAAACTTCTCAAATATTGTTGTGTGTAATTTCATTACTTCTTCTTTTAATGTCTCTTCTGATATATCTGGCATACTTTTATGGTTTACTGTATGGTTTCCAATTATATGTCCCTCTTTTATCATTCTTTCCACTAAATCACTTGCTGTATTTAAATAATGTGCAGTTATAAAAAATGTAGCTTTTACATCATTTTCTTTTAATACATCTAATATTTTCTCTGTATAGCCTGCTTCATATCCGTTATCAAATGT
>JAAWPK010000075.1 GCA_022799935.1 Clostridia bacterium | reverse complement strand
TAACTATTATAATAGTTATAATTTCTCCAATTTTAATTGTTTTTCCTGCTATTTTCATTCCTTTTACAATAGTGTTTACTCCTTTGTATTCTCTTTTTTCGCCTATTTCTGAAAAATCTACTCTAAACTTTTCCTTTTGTTCTTCTTTTCTTCTTTCTTGCCATTTTTCTAATTCTTCCCAATCTTCTTTATTTCCCATATTTTATCCCTCTAATCTTCACTACAAATGACTACTTCTTGTTTGTATTATAACAAAGGACAGGTAATTATCTGCCCTACTTATTAATTTTATTTTATTCAATAACTCCTGCTATACATTTATTAAACATATACATTTCTATACTTATTATTTGCTCATTTTCTTTTGTTACATCTTTTTTTACATTTACTTTATAGCCTAATCCTTGATATATTATTGTTTTATATGTCAAATCTGTTTCTTCCATTTTTATTGCAAATATTGGCTCTCTAAAGCTATGTACTCTGTTCATATCTATTGATAATATGATACAATATAAAGTTACTATAATTATTATAATAGATAACACTATTTTTAAAGTTTTTTTACAAAATTTAATTACCAAAAGCATTGCTAACAATAATATTATAAAAATTCCTATCATAAAAATTCCTATCATAAAAATTCCTCCTATTAGACAAATTACTTGTTATGATGATTATACCATAGAATAAAATAATTAACAACATCAAAAAACAAAATGGTACTAACCCATCAAAAACAAAATGGTACTAACCCAACTTTGAGTTAGTACCATTTTTCATCTTTTCTTTTATTTAGAATAAACCACTCTTTTTATTTCACTATTTATTATTATCTTATTACCTATTGTAGTTCCATTGGAATCTACTATTTCTACAAAATACTCATTATTTTCTTTAATATCTAAAATCGTTGCTTTATTGTCATTCTTCAATTCTACTACATCAAATCTCTTATATCTCATTTGTTCCCTCTCCACTATTTACTTATATAACATTTTTTAAAATATTTCAACTAATATAATGGTGTTCCATATCCTAATATGACACCACTATTTATATCATAATCTTTTTGTTTACACATATCTCCGCTTGAATTACCCTCTATTGTATAAACTCTGCCATTTTGTGTCTTTTCTACAATACCAACGTGATCTGCTTGTCCATCATTGCTATCTGCCCAATCAAAAAATATGATATCTCCGTGCTTTTGGGGTATAGCCTTGTTCTTGCCATAATCCACAAGTTTTAAACCAAGCAACTCCCTCACTTTCACAACCTGCAAATTTTGGAATAGTACCACTTTCTATATAACCACATTCGTTTGCACACCAACTGACAAAACAAGCACACCATTCTACTCTTGAATTAAAACCATACCAAGACCAGTAAGGTTGACCTCCAACATTTCCAACTTGTGCTAAAGCAACCTTTACAATATCACTACTTCCTGTTGATGTACCATATAAAACATAAGACCACATATAATTGTACTCATCTTTTTGTAATTCTGCTATTTGTTCTCTTTGTTTGCTATTGAAATTATACTTTTGTATCATTTCATCAACTGATTTATTTTGAATATCTATATATAAAATTTTTTTTTTAACTTTTTCTTTTTTCATATTTCCTTTATCATCTGTTGTTTCAATTTCTTTTTCTTGTGTTTCTACTTTTGATGTTATAATATTCATCTCCCAAAATATAGTTTTCAGTTTGTTAATTTTATTATCATCAAGAGTTACAACATCTGCCCTATCATCTCCATTGCTTACTAAAACTGTATAAACACATAGAATATCTTTCCATTCTGCCCTATTAGACTTTATTTCATATTCATCGTGTTCGTTATTCTTTTGAATATCTGTAATTTTATTTGTAAATTCAATATTTATTTCACTTATTACAGAACTCATTGTTTTATCTCCTACACCATCTTCACTTGAAAAAAATATTCCAAATATAGAACTACAAATGAGTGCTATTAAGCATATTAAAATTATTATAACAAAGGCTACCCACCCTCCTGCTATAATTGCAGAAATAAGTGCTTTAGTTCCTGCAATTATTGCTTTAATTGTTGCAATAGTTGCTTTTACTGCCAATTTTATACCTTTAGCCGTTGCTTTTGCAGTAGCTTTCGCAATTTGATATGTTTTTTTTGCACCTTTTACAGTTGCTTTCGCAGTTTTTTTGCCTGTTTTATATGCCCCTTTTATAGTTTTCCCTGTTGTTTTATATGTTGCCTTTCCAGTTTGTTCTGCTTTTTTTATTGTTTTCTGTGATGTTTTAATATTTTGCCTTGCTGTCTTTTCAGCTTGTTTTATACTTCTATTTTGTATCTTTTGTTTTATTTTTTGACTACCATTTTTTATATTTTGTATTGTTTCTCTTGTTGCTTTTCTTCCATATCTGTCAAAATTATTTATAGCTTTATCAGTTGCAATTCTTGTTTCTTTTGAAATTCTGTTTATACTGTAATTGTTAGGGTTTGTATCTTCATTTTCATTTGTATTGTTTCTTTCTTTTATGTTTATCAAATTATCTTTTAATTTTGTTTTATAAATTGCTTTCCTGTCTATTTTCTTTATGGGTATTTCATTTTTTTCTTTTTGCTTTATTTTTATATCTGGCACATATAACACCTCCTACATACTTTTTCTTGCAACAACTACTAATCTTCCATTTTGATTTGAATATTCACAAGTTGATAATGTTATAAGTTTATCTCCATATACTGCTATTTCTTCTGTATCATAAAAAGAAAGCTCTTTACACTTATCTACAAATGTATTGAACTCTCTTTCATTTTCTGCATCATAAAATTTGTAATATTGAAAACCTGTATATGCAACTGTTTTAAATACTGCAATTATTTTATATTCTGCTTTTTTCTTCATTGTATAAAATTTTATGTTTTTGTGGTTATTGTAATATTCTTTTGATTTATAATTTTCTAACTCTCCAAACATTTTATTTCCGTTTATGTGATGACCATATATTATTAAGTTATCACTATTTTCTATATTGCAATTTTCTGCTATATATGGTGTCCCTAAAATTGAATATTGCTTGTAAAAATTTCTTCTTAAATAATAATTTGGTCTTTCTTTTGTTTGCATTATTGGATAATCTATATTAGTATTTTCTATTTTTATCCAACCTACAATATCATTGTTAATTTTATATAGTTCTTTCATATTTACTACATCTTCTTTTGTATCTTCTGCATTTTCTTTTGCAACATCTATTATTTCTTCAAATATTTCTTCTTGTTCATATTCTTCTTTTTTATCTTTAAAAATAAAAAAAATACTAATAAGCATTATGCCTATTAGTAATAACACAAATAATATTTTTATAATTTTCTTCAAACTTTATCACTTCCAATCACTAAAATGTTTTTTGTTTTATAAACGACTAATGGCTAGTGATTTCTCACTAGCCATTAAACATAGCAATTACTGAAACTTTCGTTTCAAACATAGCAATCTTTATTGATTACTTTTTATAATACTATGATACTATATTTTACTTCAAAAGTCAATTATTTATACCTAAAATTCTTCACTAATTTTTTTAGATATTTCATTCATATATTCTCCGTCTATTCTTCCTATTGTCCCAGAAAAATTCAACCTTAATAAACTAACTTTTCTTATTCTTGTTATATTTGCCCATCTCATCATCTTTTTAAATCCACTTATATCATTTAATTGTACAATTTCCGTAATCTTATTTTTTCTTGCTTCGCATTCTTTTTCTGATATTTTACCATCTGCAAGTATTTTTTCTAATTTTTCATATTCTATTGGTTTTTTTGATGATACAGGTAGCACAAATAAATCTTTATCAAAATTCTTCAATATAACTGCTGGATGCATTCCTCCAAATTCATTTCCTATATTAAAGCCAAAATCTATCCAAACTACATTGCCTCTTTTTAGCACAGCTTTTTTTGTAATTAACATTGTATCTTCATAAGAAATATTAGTATTATTAAAAACATAATAATTTTTTTGACGAATATAGTTATTATCAATTATCTGTTTTAAATTTTTATTTGCCTTTTTATAGCTA
>JAAWPK010000013.1 GCA_022799935.1 Clostridia bacterium | reverse complement strand
ATAAGACTTAAGTCTTATTCTTTTTATATTGTATTTTTTATTTTGTTAATATATAATAAAAGTTATAATATATTAAGGAGAAGTTATGAAAGAAAACACAAAAATAATAAATAAAATAGTGTCAATTGTATTTGTTATATCAGTATGCCTAATAGTCCTGTTATCATTCAATTTAATAAAAAATAAAGAAGAATATGGGATAAAATTTCCATGGGACAATTTTGTTGCACAAGAAAGAGTTGTTGTTGTAAAAGTTTATGAAAACTCTATATTGGTTCAAAGGCGGACAAGAAGGATTGGGTGTCCTAAGTTTTGCTAAAAAGGGAAATGTAGGGTACAAAATGGGACAAGAACTATTAATATATTATGATGGAATGATTCTTACAACATTTCCAGTACAATTTGGAGATGTTGGAAAAATTAAAATATTAAAGGATAAGAGTGATATAGAAATATCAAAGAATTCTTTAAGATATGCATATAGTTCAATAGATAATATTTCTATTATAATAGATGAATTTACTAAATCGGGTATATCTTTTTACATAATAGATGTAAATGAAATTCCATATGATTATCATTTTTATGATTATAGAATATATAAAGAAGTTAAAAATGAAAATTATACAGGAATAGGATATAGAATAGGAGAAGATAGTACAAATTCTACTGCTGGATTTACGCGGAACAGGATTAGAATATATTTGGGAAGAAGTACAAAAATCAAATATTGGGAAAGAAAGTACTATAGAACCATTAATATATAATTTACCTGAAATAACAGAAAATATTGGTAGTAAAATTAATTGGTCTAATTTATATGGAGAATTAGGAGAACGGAAAATATCAACTGGTATTACAGAATAGCGAATATGGAGGAAATATTATAATAAACTTTAATATTGATACAGATGAAAATTTTACATATGAAAAACCTAAAATAGAATTTTAGAAGGAGAAAATTATGCCTAATATTTTTGACTATCTCAAATGGAGAGGAGATTTAAGTTTATCAAAAGACAAATTCAATGAAATAGATAATTTAATTTTATCTAGATTTTCATACCTCCCATTTGATGAAATAATAGAAGAAAATGAAATAATAACCATAAGAGAAATAAATAAAAGATTTAAAGAAAAAGATATAAATACAATACATTTTTTATGGAATAATGATGATAAACTAGTTCCAGCTCTTGCTAGAACTAGAAGATTTAGAGATATGAAAGTTACAAAATATGTAAATAAAATAGATTTGGAAGAAGAAAAACAATTTTCAGCAATAACTATATTAATGGAAGATGAAACCATATATGTTTCATATAGAGGAACAGATGATACTTTAGTACGGGTGGAAAGAAGATTTTAATATGAGTTTTAGAAGTCATCTGAAATCTCAAAAGGATTCAGTAAAGTACCTAGAAGAGATTGCAAAGGGATTTCCAAACAAATTAAGAGTTCGGTGGACATTCAAAAGGAGGAAATTTTGCTGTATATGCTTCCATCTTTGCAAATGATGAGGTTAAAAAAAGAATAATAAATATATATAATAATGATGGTCCAGGATTTAGTGAAGACATAACTAATATTGAAGAATACAAAGAAATAATAAAAAAAGTAAATTCATATATTCCTCAAGGATCAATATTTGGAAAGCTTTTAAATCATGAGGAAAAATATAAAATAGTTAAAAGTAATGAAAAAGGATTTATGCAACATGATTTGTATTCTTGGCAGGTTATAGGAAAGAAATTTGTATATGAAAAGGAAATTACAAATGGTAGTAAATTAATAGATAAATCAATCAGAACATGGCTAGAACAAATAGAACCTAAGCAAAGAGGAGAAGCAATAGACATAATATTTAAAATAATAAATGAAACAAAAGTAGAAAAGTTTCCAGATTTAAAAGAAGCATGGTTTGCAAATGCAAAGATATTGTTTAAATCATATAGAATGTTAAGTACTGAAGATCGAAAAATGGTACTTGAAACATTATCAGCACTTATAAAAATTGGAAAAGACAATTTTGTAGAAGAACATCCAATATTAAAAATAAAGAGATAAGAAGAATTACATGTAAAGAATCTAAAATAGTAATATTAATGCAAATAGGAGGTATTTTTATGCTTGATAAAGAAAGCTTAATAAAAGAAACAGATAGGGCAATATGCTGGATTAGAGATTATGTAGAAAAGTCAGGAGCTAAAGGTGTAGTAGTTCGGAAATAGTGGAGGAAAAGATTCGGCCACAGTAATTGCAATGGCTGCCAAAGCTCTTGGAAAGGAAAAAGTACTTGCAGTTATGATGCCTTGTAATTCTGTATTTTCTGACTTTGAAGATGCTAAATCTGTTGTAGATAAATTTGGAGTAAAAAGTATGACTGTTGATTTGTTAGACATATATAAAAGTTTAGAAACAAGTATAAATGCAGCTTTAGAAGATACAGAAATAAGTGAAGAAGCTGGAATAAATATAAAACCAAGATTAAGAATGACAACACTTTATGCTACTGCTCAAACATTAGGATATTTGGTTATTCGGCACAGGAAATCTTTCAGAGGCTATGGTTCGGTTATACAACAAAATGGGGAGATAGTGGCTATGACTTTAATCCATTAGGAAACTTTACAGTAGAAGAAGTACTTGCTATTGGAGAATATTTAGGTGTTCCAGAAAAAATATTAAAAAAAGCACCAAGTGATGGACTTCGGAAATCAAACTGATGAAGAAAAAATGGGAATAAAGTATTCACAGATTGCAGAAATGATAGAAACAGGTAAAACGGAAGATTCAAATGCTGAAAAAGAAATTATAAGAAGATTTAATGATTCAAAACATAAAAGAGAAAAAGTACCAATATATACTTTTGATAGAAAAAATCATTTACTTGAGAAACTGTAAAATAACTTTGCATTTATTTATATACTTATAACATATGAAATGCTTGAAAAAATGCTATGAAAGCCAAGAGAGCTTGAATGATAGCAGCATTTACAAATTATTATAAAAAAGGAAGTGATTTTATTGAAAATTACTTCCTTTTGTGATATTATTTAAAATCAATATATAAAAGGAAAGTAAATATATGAAAGATTTAGGAAAAATAGAAAAGTTGTTAATCAATGTAGATATGGTAAATGGATTTGTAAAAAAAGGTGCAATGGCAGATAATTATATAGAACATATTATTCCAGAACATATAAAATTAATGAAAGAAGTAAATGGAAATAATGAAAAAATTACTATAATAAAAGATTGTCATGAAGAGAACTGTGCAGAATTCAAAAAATTTCCAAAACATTGTATAAAAGGAACTTTTGAATCAGAACTTATAGAAGAATTAAAAGAATTTGAAAGTAATGCTTTAGTATATACCAAAAATTCAACAAGCACAATGTACGCTCTAAATTTCTTAGAAGATATTAAAAAAATGAATAACTTAAAGGAAGTAGTTATAATAGGCTGTTGTACAGATATTTGTATATTAAATTTAGCAATACCACTACAAAATTACTTTGATCAAAACGATTTAAATATAAAAATAACTGTTCCTAAAAATGCAGTAGAGACATATGATGCACCTTGGCATAATAGAGAAGAATATAATGAAATAGCATTCAAACTTATGAAACAAGCAGGAATTGATATAATATAGGGGGGAATATAATATGAAACAGGAAAAATTAGAATTACTTGCAGATTTCTATGAATTTACTATGTCAAATGGATATTTTGAAAAAGGAAATAAAGACATTGCATATTTTGATATATTCTTTAGAAATGTACCAGATAAAGGGGGATATGCCATAGTATCTGGACTAGAGCAAATAATAGATTTTGTTCAAAATTTAAGCTTTGATAAAGAAAATATCGAATATCTAAGAAGTCAAAATATGTTTTCAGAAAAATACTTAGAATATTTATCAAATTTTAAATTTACAGGAGATATATGGGCAATACCAGAAGGAACAGTTGTATTTCCAAATGAACCACTTGTAACAGTAAGAGCGCCAATAGTTGAAGCTCAGCTCTTAGAAACAACTCTTCTGGTTATGATAAATCACCAAAGTTTAATTTCTACAAAGACGAGCAGAATAGTAAGAGCAGCAAAAGGAAGACCTATAATGGAATTTGGTGCAAGAAGAGCTCATGGAGTATCTGCTGCAATATATGGCGCAAGAGCTGCAGTAATTGGAGGAGCTGTACGGAACATCATGCAGTTTAACAGCAAAAGAATTTAATGTGCCTGTAAGTGGAACAATGGCACATAGTTGGATACAAAGTTTTGATAATGAATACGAAGCTTTTAAAGCTTATGCTGAGCTTTATCCAAATTCTTGTACATTTCTAATAGATACATATAATATTTTAAAAAGTGGACTTCCAAATGCAATAAAAGTATTTGATGAAATTTTAAAGCCAAAAGGAATAAGACCTGTTGCAGTTAGAATAGATAGTGGAGATTTAGCATATCTTTCAAAAAAAGTAAGAAAGGTCTTAGATAATGCAGGTTATGAAGATTGCAAAATATGTGTTACAAATTCATTAGATGAATACTTAATAACATCTTTATTAGAGCAACAGGCTGAGGTAGACTCATTTGGTGTTGGAGAAAACCTAATTACAGCAAAAAGTGATACAGTATTTGGTGGTGTATATAAGTTAGCTGCAATTGAAAGAAATGGAAAAATAATCCCTAAAATAAAGATAAGTGAAAATTCAGAGAAGATAACAAATCCAAGCTTCAAGAAAACTGTTAGATTCTATTCTAAAGACACAAATTATGCTTTAGCTGATGTTATAATGCTTAAAGATGAAAATGTCCCAAAAGGCAATTATGAGATATTTGATCCTAAAGATACTTGGAAGAGAAAGATATTAACAAATTATTATACAAAAGAACTTCAAGAAAAGATATTTGAAAATGGTAAACTAATATATAAATCTCCTGAATTAAAAGAAATTGCAGAATATTCTAAACAAGATTTAAAAACAATTTGGGAAGAGGTAAAAAGATTAAATAATCCTCAAAAGTACTATGTTGACTTATCTTTGGAGTTGTATAATTTAAAAACAGAAATGTTAAATAAAATTTAGCATATAGAAATATATATTAAAAGGTAGCTTGCAACAGCTACCTTTTTACATTAAATTAATAAACTATTTATAACTTTCTATAAACAATGCTTTTGCAATATAAGGAGTTATTTCATTTATGTCATACCATCCAGAAGCTTTATATTCTTCTTCAAGTCCATTTGGATTGGAAAGATACACTTTATCATATCCATCAGTTGCAAGAAGCACCATATAATGTGAAGCTGTTGTCCATCTGTTTTCTTCTGGTTTATTCCAGACACATATTAAAATAGGTCTATTAGTTGCTAAATGATTTTTAATATTTTTATTAGATAAATGAACTTGATCAAAATAAAAATCTGAATTTTTTATGCCAAAAGTTTTAGAAAGTTCATTTGAAATCTTTTCTCCATTAAGTACAGGAAAATATCTTTCTCTTAAATCATTTGGTGTATATTCTTTACCATATCCACTTAATATAATAGACATAGCAGTAATTCCACATCCGACTAGTTTCCATATTGTTATCCCAGTATTCTAACTGGCTCCAAGAAGAATTACCATTTTGTTTATATTCACTATATACTTTTTTATTTTTATCTATAGTGGTAAAAGTAGTAGAATAGCCGATCTTTTCCAGAAATTTTTTCCTTTCCGCTTCCCACCGTAGTTTACATTTGTATCTTCATGTATGGGTTTATATTGTGGCTGTCCAGAAGCCACTTTAGTTATATTTGCAAATGTTGTACCTAATTCTTCTCCTATATTTTCTTCTATTAAAGATATGCAAAACTTTATAGATAAAAATGTACAAATAAAGATTATTAACAATAGAATTAGTATCCTACCAAATTTTAATTTACTTTTTCTAATTTTTTTCAAATAAAATCCACCTCAATCCTTGTCTTTATTATACAACGATATTAAAAAAAGAGTTTTAAGAAATAATTAAATATATCTTAAGATTTTCTTACGATTATTTACTAAAAAGAGAATTTTTTTTAAAATTATGTTATAATTTGATTTATGAAAGGAAGCAAAGACAATGAATGTATTAGTATTAGATGATGAAAAGGAGATTGCAGATTTAGTAGAACTATATTTAAAAAATGAAAATTATACAGTATACAAATTTTATGAATCTAGAGAGGCAATAGAATGCATAAATACTAAGAAATTAGATTTTGCAATTCTCGATGTTATGATAAAAGGAGTAGATGGATTTGAAATATGCAAGTATATTAGAGATAAAGGATTAAAATTTCCTGTTATAATGCTTACAGCTAAAATACAAGATAAAGATAAAATAGAGGGATTAACGCTTGGTGCAGATGACTATATAACTAAGCCTTTTAACCCACTAGAATTAGTCGCTAGAGTAAAATCAGCTGTTAGAAGATATACAAAGTACAATGAAAAAAGTGAAGATGAAAAAATATATATTGACGGATTAGAGATGAATGAAGATAAGCATGAATGTCTATTATATGATCAAAAAGTCGAATTAACACCATTAGAATTTGATATACTTTTATATCTTGCAAAACATAAAGGATGTGTTGTTCCATCAGAAGAACTTTTTGAAAATGTATGGAAAGAAAAGTATTTAGATAGTAATAATACTATAATGGTACATATTAGGAGAATAAGAGAAAAACTAAATGAGGATACTAAAAAACCTAAATTTATAAAAACAGTATGGGGAGTGGGATACAAAATTGAATAATAAAGATTTTATAAGATTAAAGACAACTATAGCTATAAAAGCTGTACTTAAGATAATTGCATATAGCTTATTTTCTATTTGGCTACTTAGTATATTAGTCGATGGCCTTTTTAATGATATATTAGCAAATAGTGTTTCCGAGTATAGTAGAAGCTTTTATTTGTTTTGCGTATCTAAAAAAGATTTCCTTATAAGTATAGCATACTTTATAGTTATAGCAATTGTATCTTTTTTTGTAGTAAGGAACTTAAATAATAATATTATAGAGGTAATTTCAGCTATGGATAATATTTTAAAAAAGCCAGAAGAAGATATAAAATTATCTAGTGAATTAGCTATAATAGAAAGCAAATTAAATAAGCTTCGAATAGATTTGATAACAAGTAAAAAAGCTGCTGATGATGCAAATAAGAAAAAAGATGATTTAATAATGTATATGGCTCATGATTTAAAAACACCTTTAACATCAGTAATAGGATATTTAACACTTCTTACAGAAGAAAAGGAAATATCTTATCCCTTAAAAGAAAAATATATGAAAATAGCATTAGATAAATCACTAAGGCTTGAAGAGCTTACAAATCAATTCTTTGAAATTACAAAATATAATTTACATGATATGCCAATAAGTAAGCAAAATATTGATTTATCATTCCTTATAGGGCAAGTACTTGATGAGTTCTATCCTATGCTTCAAGAAAGAAATCTAAAATACTCTGTAAATACCCCTGAACATTTATATATGTTAGGAGATGGAGATAAACTTGCAAGAGCTTTTGGAAATCTTGTAAGAAATGCTATATATTATAGTTATGAAGGAACAGATATAGTAATAGATTTATTAGAAAAAGAAGGTAGAATATATGCTATATTTAAAAATAAGGGAGATAAAATACCTGATTATAAATTAGATAAGATATTTGATAAATTTTATAGAATAGATAGTTCTAGAGCAACAGATACAGGAGGAACAGGATTAGGACTTGCAATAACAAAGGAAATAATAGAACTTCACCGGTGGTAAGATTCATGCAAAGAATGATAGTGAATGGATAGAATTTTATATAGAATTAGAAAGATAGGGAGTCAGAGAAATCTGTCTCTTTTTCATTGACATTCTATTTTCTTAAATATATAATTTATATAAATTGCTAGAATGAAAGGGAAAATATATGGAAGAAAATAAGTCTTTTGCAGAATATCTGATAAGCTTAAGGGAAAAAGAAAATTTAAATCAAGCAGAACTTGCAGAAAAAATAAATGTAAATATAGAAAAAGTAAAACTATGGGAGAAAGGGCATTTATATCCAGAACTTAAGGAAATGTATGCATTATCTGGATTTTATATGGTATCTTGTCAATACTTACTGGATTTTAAAGAAAAAGAAATGGTTAGAGATAAGAATATTATTAGAAAAATAAGTAAAGCTTTAGGAATATCAATGTTTGCAGCTGGTGCTTTACTTATTTTAACAATATTAGGTCTGTTTATATTTGCTTGGATATTTTTTAAAATGAGTGGAGATACTGCAGTACAATATTTATAGACAAGGGGATAATTATAAAATAAACAAAGGGCACTTTGTTTTTATTAATTATATAAAAGTTAAAATGCAATTTTGAAAATGTTGCATTTTATTTTTTACTTTATAAATATTTTTTTAAAGTTTCAATGCTATCTTCTTGCATTACAACAAAGTTTTGCAATATATTTTTTACATCTGAAGCAATGTTCTCATTATGATTTATTAATCTTCTTCCTTCAATTATTCCCATATTAGTTCCTTGCATAAGTAGTTCAGATAGCTTAGAAGTAGAATTATCCATAATAGTGTTCATTTGTATACCATACCAAGTCATCATTTTATTCATTGTGTTTGTTTCGTGTGGTTCTTTATCACTATAATTTGCATATAAGTTATTTACTCTTTCAGAAATTGTTTTATATTTGTTATATTCTATATCTAATACATCTTTAAAATTGGTATCTGTAACTTTATCTGATACATAAGATATTGCATCCATTCCCATTGTAGCACCTTTATTTACTTCATCTAAAACATTTAAATTTTGATTTTCCATTTTTTAACCCTCCGTTTTTAATTTAACAGATTTATTATTTGTAAATTTTAGAAAAATATTACTTTATTTGGCTTTAAATCTAGGATTTTTCTAAATAATGTGATAATATATTTTAATAAGTAAAATTAAAGTAAGGATAAAATAAATGAACATATTAAAACCACAAAAGGTGTTTATAGATAATTTAACAGCAATTAAAGATTTTTTAAAAGAATTAGAAGAAGATTATATAACAAATATTAAGGTAGAAGATGTAGAGTTTGAAAGTATAGAATTTATAAATAAGGAAATAGAGGCTTCAATATTTAATAATGTAAATATCACAAAAAGTAATTTAAGTGGAAATTCTTTTAAAGATGTTATTTTTACAAATTGTAATTTTTCAAACACATCATTTGAAAATTGTAGTTTTGAGAGATGTGAGTTTACAAATTGTAAAATAGTTGGAGCAAACTTTTCAGATTCAAGATTATATAATGTAGGAGTTTTTATCTCTAATGCGAACTATATAAACCTTTCAATGGCACAAATTGAAAAAGTTTTGTTTAATGATACCGTTTTAAGGAATAGCTATTTTCAAGAAAATAAATTAAAAAATGTATTTTTTGAAAAAGCAGATTTAACAGCAGCAACATTTTTTAAAACAAGTTTAGACAAAATAGATTTATCAGATAGCGTAATAGAAGGAATATCAGTTGCTTTAGAAGATATAAAAGGAGCAATTGTAAACCAAATACAAGTAATGGATTTAATATATTTATTAGGAGTAAAAGTAAAATAATTTATTACATTTAGGAGGAAGCAAAAGTGGCATTACTAGAAGTTATTAATTTATCTCATTCATTTGCTGAAAAAATACTATACAAAGACTCTTCATTTGAATTATACAAGGGAGAGCATATGGGTATTGTAGGGCAAAATGGAACAGGTAAAAGTACATTAATAAAAATATTATTAAAAGATATATTGCCAGATAAGGGAAGTATAAAGTGGCAAAGTGGGACAACAATAGGACACTTAGATCAATACGCAAATATTGATGAAATGCAAACTATATTTGATTATTTAAGAACTTCTTTTATGGAATTATATGAAATAGAAAAAAAGCTAAACAAACTATATGAGGAAATGGCAGAAAATTACAGCGAAACTATAATGAATAAAGTTTCAAATTATCAAGAATTATTAGAAAAAAGTAATTTTTATGGTATAGATAGTACTATACAAAAGGTATCAAGTGGACTTGGAATAAATGCTATGGGAATGGATACATTACTTAAAAATTTAAGTGGAGGCCAAAGAGCAAAAGTAATTTTAGCAAAACTTCTTTTGCAAAAGCCAGAAGTATTAGTCTTAGATGAACCGACAAACTTTTTAGATAAAGAACATATAGAGTGGCTTTCAGAATATTTACAAACATTTGAAGGAGCATTTATAATTGTATCACATGATTTTGATTTTCTAGAAAAAGTTACAACTTGTATATGTGATATAGAGTTTAATAAAATAAAGAAATATAAAGGTTCTTATGAAAGCTTTTTAAAACAAAAGGAATTTTTAAGAGAAGACTATATAAGGCAATACAATGCACAGCAAAAAGAAATTAAAAAACTAGAAGATTATATTGCTAAAAACAAAGTTAGAGCATCTACTGCTCAAATGGCAAAGAGTAGGGAAAAGAAGTTAGATAAAATGGAGAAAATAGAAAAGCCTACATTTACATCTAAGCCTCATTTTAGATTTAGCTCTTTAGAAACTACTGCACAAGTAATACTTGAAGTAAATGATCTAGAAGTTCGGATATTATTATCCGCTTCTTCCAAAAATGAAATTTGATATTAGAAATGAAGAAAAGGTAGTAATAACAGGATTTAATGGAATAGGTAAATCAACACTTCTAAAAACACTTATGGGAGAAATTCCAGCACTTTCTGGGAGCTTTAGATTTTCAGATACAATAAAAAGTATAGGATATTATGAACAGGACTTAAGATGGGATAATCCAAATGATATTCCAATAGATATTATTGCTAAGGACTTTCCAAGATTAAACCAAAAACAAATTAGAAAAAACTTAGCAAGTGTTGCTGTAAAAAATGAGCATGCTATGCAAGAAATATCTACTTTAAGTGGAGGGGAACAGTCGAAAGTAAAGCTATGTAAGCTAATACTAAAGCCTTGTAATCTTTTGATATTAGATGAGCCTACAAATCATTTAGATGATGATACAAAAGAAGAACTTAAAAAAGCTGTAAAAGAATTTAAAGGAACAGTTATACTTGTATCTCACGAATCAGCTTTTTATAAAGACTTAGATGCAAGAGTTGTAAATATACAAGATTTATGTGTAAAGAAAATAAGATAATTAATAATAATAAATAAAAAGGATACAGTACACTTAGCATTGTATCTTTTTTTATTAAAAATAATATAAGCTTTTTAATAAATTTTTTATTTTTTTAATTGACAAAAATAATTTTTAGTCATATACTAATATTATAGTTGAACAATCATTCAACTATAATAGGAGGAAATTATGGCTAAAAATGAATTTGCATGTGACTGTAATATAATACATGAAGAACTTGTAAAAGATACTTTAGGAAAGATACAAGATGATGATGCAGTAAATAAAGTTGCAGAATTTTTTAAGATATTAGGAGATACAACAAGAGTCAAAATTCTTTTTGCATTAGATCAAAATGAATTATGTGTTTGTGATATAGCAAATGTACTTCATATGACTAAATCCTCAATATCACATCAACTAGGAACTCTTAGAAGATCAGGAATAGTAAAATGTAAAAAAGTGCGGAAAAGAAGTATTTTATATGCTAGATGATGAACATGTGAAAGATGTATTTGAAGTTGCAATGGAACATATTCAACACAAGAAGTAGTAATATATTTAAGGAGGAAGTTAAAAATGGTATACAATTTTGAATTAAAAGGATTGGACTGTGCAAATTGTGCACTAGAACTTGAAAGAGAAATAAATAAAATAGAAGGCATAGAAAATGCTGCTATAAACTTTATGACTGAAAAAATGAAAATTGAATGTGAAGAAAGCAATAAAGAAGAAGTTTTTAAGAAAATAAAAAAGATTGTAAAAAGAGAAGAACCAGATTGTACATTAAAAGAAATTTAGGAGGAAACAAATGAAAAAAAGAGCTGTTAAGATAATTATATCCTTTGCTTTATTTATGATAGCTATTATAGTCCCTTTTTCAAATACTTATATAAAATTTCTAATATATTTGATAAGTTATTTAGTTGTGGGATTAGATATTTTAAAAAAAGCAATTAGAAACATATTTAGAGGGAAAGTATTTGATGAAAATTTCCTTATGGCTGTTGCAACAGTTGGAGCTTTTGGAATAGGAGAACTATCAGAAGCAGTTGCTGTAATGTTATTTTATCAAGTAGGAGAACTTTTCCAAAGCTATGCAGTAGATAAATCAAGAAAATCTATATCTAGCCTTATGAATATAAGACCTGACTTTGCAAATGTAGAAAGAAATGGAAATATAGAGAAGGTAAATCCTGAAGAAGTTGAAATAGGAGAAGTAATTATTGTAAAACCAGGAGAAAAGATACCTTTAGATGGTAATGTAATAGAACGGAAAATCAAGTTTAGATACTAAGGCATTAACTGGTGAAAGTCTGCCAAAAGATGTAATAGAAAATGAAGAAGTTTTAAGTGGATGTATTAACTTATCTGGACTATTAAAAATACAAGTTACAAAAGAATTTGGAGAATCTACTGTAAGCAAAATTTTAAACTTAGTAGAAAATGCAAGTAGTAAAAAATCAAAATCTGAGAATTTTATAACTAAGTTTGCTAAATACTATACGCCAGCAGTTGTAATAATAGCAGTATTTCTTGCAATTATTCCACCATTACTTATTAGAACAGAAAACTTTTCTGTTTGGTTATATAGAGCGTTATCATTTTTAGTTGTATCTTGCCCTTGTGCATTGGTTATATCAGTTCCTTTAAGTTTCTTTGGAGGAATTGGTGGAGCATCTAAAATAGGAATTTTAGTAAAGGGAAGTAACTACTTAGAAGCACTTTCAAAAGCTGAGATAGTTGTTTTTGACAAAACAGGAACTTTGACAGAAGGAACTTTTGAAGTTCAAGAAGTAAATGGAGTAAATATTTCAAAAGAAGAATTAATTAGAATAGCTGCTCATGTAGAAAATTATTCTAATCATCCAATTTCGATTTCTGTTAAAAAAGCATATAATGGCGAAATAAATAAAGAAACAATATCAGATACAAAAGAAATAGCTGGGCTCGGAATAATGGCTAAAATTGAAAATAAATGCGTTCTAGTTGGAAATGAAAAGCTAATGAAAGAAAATAATATAAGTTTTTCATCTTGCACAAAAATAGGCACTATATTATATGTAGCGATAGATGGAGAATATAAAGGATATATATTAATTGCAGATAAGATTAAAGAAGATTCTAAAAAAGCTATAAATATGCTAAAGCAAAATGGAATAAAGCAAACAATAATGCTTACTGGAGATAAAAAGGAAGTTGGAGAAAGTGTTTCTTCATGTTTAAATATAGATAAAGTATATACAGAATTATTACCAGATGGGAAAGTTGAAAAACTTGAAAATTTAATGAAAGAAAAAAGCGAAAAAGGAAAACTTATCTTTGTAGGAGATGGTATTAATGATGCTCCAGTTTTAACACTTGCAGATATAGGTATTGCAATGGGAGGAGTTCGGTTCAGATTCTGCAATAGAAGCATCAGATGTTGTTATCATGACTGATGAACCTTCAAAAATAGCAAAAGCAATAAAACTTGCAAGAAAAAATATGAGAATAGTAAAAGAAAACATTATATTTGCAATTTTTGTAAAAATTTTAGTATTAGCACTTAGTGCATTTGGAATTTCTACAATGTGGGAAGCCGTATTTGCAGATGTAGGAGTTGCAGTAATTGCTATATTAAATGCATTAAGAATGCTTAGAGTAAAAGAATAATAGATAAGAAGCCTTACAAAATCGTAAGGCTTTTGTAATATAAATCTATGGCAAAAAATAACAATCACATATATAATACAAGCATACTATGCAAAGTAAATAGTAAGTGCTAATTATTATAGATATGTATAATTTAGCACAAAATATCCCCTTTTATTTTTTAAAAGAGCTACTCGGAAGTAAACAAGTGGCTCTTCTTATATTTGAAAATAATGTATTGTTTATGATATAATAAAAAATAATTAGTTTAAAGTAATTAGTTAAAAGGAGTAGTAATGAAAAAACAAGTTGTATTATTATTAATTATAATGTTTGTATTACTTATTTTTGTAATATATTTTTTATACAGATTTAATGTTATTCCTCATAGAAAATATTCAAATGAAGATTTCGGTATAGAAAAATATATTAGCCAAATAGATAAGGATAATGATGGAATAGATGATCAAACAGATATATTAAATAGTGTACGAGAATATATAAATACAAAACCAAAATATAAAAGTAAGTATTATGAAACAGGTTATACAAATGATGAATATGGAGTTTGTACAGATATAGTTGCATTTGGTTTAAAAGGTGCAGGATACAGCTTAATGGATCTTGTAAACGAAGATATAAAAAATAACAGAGAAGACTACAATGTAGATCAAATAGACAAAAACATAGACTTTAGAAGAGTAAGAAACTTAAATGTATATTTTAGAAATAACAGTATATCTCTTACAACAGATATAAGTAAAATTGAAGAATGGCAAGGTGGGGACATAGTAGTATTTAAAAATCATATAGGTATTATATCAGATAAAAGAAACTCAAAAGGAATACCTTTTGTAATACATCATGCAAACCCAGTTCAACCTCATTATGAAGAGGATATATTAGAAACTTATAGTAGTGAAAATATAATAGCTCATTATAGAATTAGTTAAATAATAACTAATTCTATTTTTTATTAAATGTCACTTACTTGTCACTTACGATGTTTTATAATTAAAATGAAATAACAAAAATGGAGGTTAATTTATATGGAAATATTAAGAGTAGAAAATCTATGTAAGCAATATGGTAAAGGAGAAAATAAAGTAGATGCATTGGATGGTATTTCATTTTCAGTAAATAAAGGAGAATTTGTTGCAATAGTTGGAGCTTCTGGATCCGGTAAATCAACTTTACTTCATTTACTTGGTGGTGTAGATAGACCAACTTCTGGTAAAGTATTTATTGATGGAAAAGATATATATAAGTTTAATGATGATGAACTTGCAATTTTTAGAAGAAGGCAAGTTGGACTAATATATCAGTTTTATAACTTAATACCTATTTTAAATATAGAGGAAAATATAACACTTCCACTAGATTTAGACAATAGAAAAGTAGATATGACTAGATTAAAGGAACTATTAAAATTGCTTGGACTAGAAAATAGAAGAACACATCTTCCAAATCAACTTTCTCGGAGGTCAACAACAAAGGACTTCAATAGGTAGAGCAATAATTACAAATCCTGCAATAATCCTTGCAGATGAACCAACAGGAAACCTAGATTCAAAGGCTAGTGATGAAATAGTCTCTTTATTAAAAAAATCTAATAGAGAATATAAACAAACTATAATAATGATAACACATGATTTAGAAATTGCTAAAGTTGCAGATAGGATTATTAAAATCGAAGACCGGAAAACTGGTTTAAAAAATAAGGAGGATATTCATATGAAGATTTTAAGTAAATTATCTATTAGAAACTTAAAATTAAATAAAAAAAGAACTATAAGTACAATTATAGGAATAGTTCTTTCAGTTGCACTAATTTGTGCAGCAGCAAGTTTAGCAATAAGCTTTCAGGCAACTCTTGTAGAAAATGCAGTAAATGAAACAGGATATTGGCATATACAATTATTAGATGTGCAGGATAACCAAATAAAAGATATCCAAAGTAATCGAGATATTAAAAATATTCATGAAGTAAGAAATGTAGGATACAGTGAATTAGATGGAAGCAAAAATAAAGATAAGCCTTATGTGAAATTATTTTCAATGAATAAAGAAACTTTTGATACTTTAAAATTTGAATTAACAGAAGGTAATTTCCCAAGTAGTGATAGGGAAATAGTTATCAGTAGATCAATTATTAAAGATGCAAAAGTAGATTTAAAAATAGGAGATATAGTAAACTTTGATATAGGAGAAAGAAAAACAATAGATGACTATGATTTAAATGAAGGTAATCCATATAATTCAAGAGAAGAACAAATAATAAATAAAACAAATTATTCATTTAAAATAGTAGGAATTATAGAAAGACCAGATAGGAGCTTTGAGCAAACTTATGAGCCAGGATATACCATAATTAGTACAGGTATTTCTGAAGGAGAAAATAATATATATTTAAGTCTAAAAGATCCTAAAGATTATCAAACATCACTTCCTGAGCTTTTAGATGTATCAAGTTATACAGAAGTAACACATCATAATACGGAAGTAACAAAGTATGATTATAATGTAAATAGAGAACTTCTAAGATGGGAAGCATTTGCATTTTCTGACTCAACAGTTACAATGCTACTTACATTTATTGGTATTGTAATAGTTGTAATCATCATTACAAGTATATTTTGTATAAGAAATTCATTCGCAATTGCAACAACTGAAAAAATAAAAATGTATTCAATGCTTGCAAGTGTTGGAACTACAAAAAAGCAAATAAAGAAGAATGTAATATTTGAAGGCTTAACCTTGGGATTTATTGGTATTCCTTTTGGAATATTATCAGGATTCTTTGCAGTATATGTACTTTTAAAAATAGTAAATTTAATAATAGGAGATTATCTATTAGCTCATGTAGATGGTTTAGTATTTAAAATTTCACTTATCCCTATATTACTTTCAATAATTCTTGGCTTTTTAACAATATATCTATCAGCAAGAAGTTCTGCAAAAAAAGCAAGTAAAGTAAGTCCAATAGAAGGTTTGAGAAATTCGAATGAAATTAAAGTAGAAAGTAAAAAATTGAAAACTCCAAAAATTATACAAAGGTTATTCAAAACAGGAGGAATACTTGCGTATAAAAACTTAAAAAGAAGCAAGAAAAAGTATAGAACAACAGTTATATCAATAGCTATAAGTATATTTATATTTATTACAATGAATGCATTTATAACAAATATGTTTGACATAACAGGAGATTATTATATAGACTACAGCTATAATTTACAATTAAATACAAGAAATTTACCAAATGAAGATATAAATAAAATATTAAATAAAGATGGTATAAAACAATATTCAATTCTTTATGATACAAATAAGAGTAGCTATCATATAAAAGATATGAGCAAAATAAATCTTGATGATGTGGAAGAAGCTGAGCTTGCAGATGAAGGATATTATGATGAAAATAAAAAAGAATTTATAATAACAGGTGGAAAATATATAATATTAGAAATTGTTGCTTTAGATAATGAAGCATTTAAAAGATTTTCAAAAGACATTGGTGTAAAATATGAAGATATTAAAAATAAAGGAATTCTATGTGATGAATATGGGTATACATCGAATGGAAAAGAAGTAGTTTCAAGAACTTATAAATATAATAAAGGAGACAAAATTCTGCGGAGAATTTGATAATCAGAACTTAGAAATTGAAGTAGGTGCTATTTCTAAAACAAAACCCTATGGTATAGAAAGAAGCTATTATAGAGGAGGATATTTAGTACTTAATGAGGAAGAATTTAAAAATCTAGAATTTACTCCAAAAACAATATCAATTGATTCAGAAAATGCAACAGAACTTGAAAAAGATATAAAGGATATTAATGATAGAATAAGTATATACAATATAGAAGAATCTGCAAAAGAAGAAAGGTCAATGGTTCTTGTTACTAAAATATTCTTATATGGATTTATAACAGTAATAACATTAATTGGTGTTACAAATATATTTAACACTATAACATCAAATATGGAATTAAGACAAAAAGAATTTGCTAACCTAAAATCAATAGGAATGACTAAAAAAGAATTTAATAGAATGATAAATTTAGAAACAATTTTATATGGCTTTAAAGCTTGGATATATGGAACAATAATGGGCTTAATTGGAACTTATGCAATGTATCAGGCAGCTTCAATAAAAAAGATTAGCGAAATGTATATACCAATAAATGCAATTTTAATTTCTGCAGTGTTTGTATTTATATTTGTGTTTATCATAATGAGATACTCAATTAAGAAAATTAATAAACAAAACATAATAGAAACAATAAGAAAAGATAATATATAGACATTATTTAGGACTTTATGATAAAATACATTTATGAGGTAACAATTATGAAAGTTTTATTAGTTGAAGATAATGAGCTTATTGCAAAGGGATTAAAATATTCTTTAGAGCAAAAAGAATATCAGGTGATCCATACAAGTTATATAAGTGAAACTTTAGAAATATTAAAATCTGAGAGTATAGATTTTGCAATATTAGATATAGCTTTACCAGATGGAAATGGCTTTGAATTATATAAAGATAACATTAAATCTAAAAATATACCAACAATATTTCTTACAGCTAAAGATGAAGAAGATGATATTGTTAAAGGATTAGAGATAGGAGCAGAAGATTATATAACAAAGCCATTCTCTACAAAAGAGTTAATTGTAAGAATAAACAAAATAATTTTAAGACAAAAGAAAAATACAATAATTCAAATTGAAAATATAAGTTTTGATATGGATAAAATGGTTGTATATAAAGATAAAAAAGAAATAGAACTCACAAGTCTTGAGCTAAAGATTTTACATTTACTGTTCTTAAACTTAAATAAAGTTGTAACTAGAAATGATATCATAGATAAAATATGGGAATGGACTGGAAATGATGTAAATGATAATACTGTGACAGTTTACTTAAAAAGAATAAGAGAAAAACTAGGTACAGATATTATAGTTACAGTTAAAGGAATTGGTTACAGAATAGATAAGATATAAGAAATATACTAATTCTTTATTAAATTAAGAAAAGGATTTAAATTATGAGATATAAAAAAGTAATTGTTGTAAGTTCTATTATAATTATTTTATTTATAGCAATTTTTAGTCTATTACTATACTTTCAATATAGAGCTTATACAAATGGATTTAATGAAAAAATAAGTGCTATATTAGAAAAAGTAACAAGAGAATATCCTGAAATAGAAAAAAGTGCTTTAATAAAGATATTAAACGAAAATACAGGTAATAGTTATGAGTTATTTAAGGAATATGGGATAGATTTAGAAAAAGAATCAGCAGTTTTAGTTAATGATACAAAATTTAATGAATTTGTTATTTTAGATACTTTATTAATTTTAGTGTTTTCAATAATTTTGCTAATTGTATTTTTTGTATACAACTATAAAAAAGATAAAAAAATAAAAGATATTACTAAATATATAGAGGAAATAAATAAAAAGAATTATAAATTAGATATTGAGGATAACACAGAAGATGAATTATCAATATTAAAAAATGAATTGTATAAAACAACAGTAATGCTTAAAGAAGGTCAAGAGAATTCTTTAAATGATAAATTGATGTTAAAAGATTCGCTTTCAGATATATCACATCAGTTAAAAACACCTTTAACTTCTATTATAATTATGCTAGACAATATTTTAGATAATAAGACTATGGATGAAAGCATCAGAAATGATTTTATAAAAGATATAAAAAGAGAAATTGTAAATATTAGTTTTTTGGTAGGAGCCATACTTAAATTGTCTAAATTCGATAGTAACTCTGTTAAATTTATTCAAAAAGAAGTCTTAGTTAATGATGTTATATCAGAAGCACTAAAAAATGTAGAAATAATAAGAGAATTAAAAAATGTAAAAATAGAAGTTATTGGAAATAATATAGATACACTTGTTTGTGATTTTAAATGGCAAGTAGAAGCTATAACTAATATACTTAAAAACTGTATAGAGCATTCAAATGAAAATGGGAAGATAGATATAAATTATGAAAAAAATAACATGTACTTGAAAATAGAAATAAAGGATTATGGAAGCGGAATAGATAAAACAGATCTTCCTCATATATTTGAAAGATTTTATAAAGGAAAAGATTCCTCAAATGAAAGTGTTCGGAATAGGACTTGCTCTATCTAAATCTATTATAGAAAGCCATAATGGATATATTAGTGCAGATTCAGAAAAAGGGAAAGGAACAGTATTTGTAATAAAGTATCTATAATCTTTGTATCTTACGAAAATGTAAGAATTATGAAATATAAATCAATTGAAAAAAACAAAATTAGAGGTATAATTAAAATGGAGTTACCATACATAACAAAATCTTGTATAAGGAGGTATAGATGAAAATAATAAAAAGAATAATTTTAGGACTATTAGTAATTGCAATAATTTTAGGAGCACTTGTAACTTATGATGGTTATACATTATACAAAAATGCTTTAAATGAAATGCCTCTTGCACAAAAAATAGAAAGTATAGAGTCAAAAGAAAACTATACAAAAATAGAAGAAATGCCTAAAATATATACAAATGCAGTTATATCAGTGGAAGACCATAGATTCTATGATCATAATGGAATAGATATAATTGCAATAGGTAGGGCTGTTGTTAATGACATAAAGAAAATGAGTTTTGCTGAAGGGGGAAGTACCATAACACAGCAGTTATCAAAAAATATATATTTCACACAAGAAAAAAAACTAACCAGAAAAATTGCAGAAGTATTTATGTCTTTTGAAATAGAAAAGAATTGTAAAAAAGACAAAATATTAGAATTATATTTAAATACAAGTTATTTTGGAGATGGCTATTATACAGTAAAAGAAGCAAGCAAGGGTTACTTTGATAAAGAACCAAATAAAATGACAGATTATGAGGCTATAATGCTTGCTGGTATACCAAATGCACCATCAGTTTATGCTCCTACTAAAAATTTAGCTCTTGCAAAGAAAAGACAAACACAAGTAGCAGGAAAAATGGTTAAATATGGTATTTTAACACAAGAAGAAGCTAATAGAATCTTAAATGAAGAAATTTAATTTTTAGTAAAACCTTAAATTAATATTAAAAACAGATAGTTAACCTTGCTAATTATCTGTTTTTATGTTATCATTTATTTTTAAATATAGTAATTTATAGGAGTGATAGTAAATGAGAAATAGAATAATAATTATCATAAGTATGATTGTAATAACTATATCGATACTAGGATTTGTTATTTGGTTTTATATAGATACTAAAGAGAATAAAAAAATAGATGCAGAAGCTATTACTTTAAAAGAGAATTTAACTTTAGAATTCGGACAAGAAGCTAAAGTTTCTGATTTTATAGCAAATATTAACGGAAGTATTGTTAATGATCATGCAATAAATACTGAAAAACTAGGAGATATACAAGTTTCCTTTGATTATATAAATATAAAAAATAAAAGAAGAACATCTGGATTTACTATAAAAATTACGGATAAAAATGCACCCCAAATTTTTATTGGGAATTCTTTTACAGTAAATGTAGGATATAATAAAAATTTGGCTGATGTTCTATTTAGTGGAGATGATATTGATAATAATCCTAAAAGAGAAATCTTAGGGCAATATGATTTAAATGTAGTAGGTGACTATGATTTAACATATGTTGTAACAGATTCAAGTGGAAATCAATCTAAAAAACAATTTACACTTCATGTTAAAGAAGAAGGTAATAAAACAACTTCAGTCCCAAAAGAACCTCTTTATTTATCAGATGTTTTAAATAAATATAAAACTGAGAATACAAAAATTGGAATTGATGTTTCTAAATGGCAACAAGAAATTGATTGGCAAGCAGTCAAAAATGCTGGTGTAGAATTTGTAATGATAAGAATGGGATATCAAACTGACTTTGATGGTGAATGTGTGTTAGATCCTTATTTTATTTCTAATATAGAAGGAGCTAAATCTGCAGGTTTACCAGTTGGTGTTTACTTTTATTCATATGCTAAAAATGTAAATCAAGTAGTTCTGCAAGCAGAATGGGTAAAAGAAAATCTTAAAAATTACAAATTAGATCTACCAGTAGCTTTTGACTGGGAAAGTTGGAATTCTTTTAATACAGCAGGTATGAGCTTCTATACAATTAATAAAGTAGCAAATACATTTCTAGATAATTTAGAAAAATCTGGATATAAAGGCATGCTTTATAGTAGTAAAACATATTTAGAAAAAATATGGTATCCAACAAAATATGATACTTGGCTTGCACAATACAATAATGAACCAACTTATACAGGTAAATATTCAATGTGGCAAATGAGTAATACAGGAAAAGTAGATGGAATAAAAGGCGATGTTGATATAGATATTATGTATTTAAATAATAATTAAATAATTTAAGGTGAATAAAATATGTCAAATCAATTTTCAAGAACAGAATTATTAATTGGAAAAGAAGGAATCGAAAAACTTAATAAAGCTAAAATTGCTATATTTGGTATTGGAGGTGTAGGATCTTTTGTTACTGAAGCTTTAGTAAGAGCAGGAATAGAAAACTTTATATTGATTGATAATGATAAGATTTCTTTAACAAATTTAAATAGACAAATAATTGCAACAACAAAAACAATAAATAGATATAAAGTAGATGTTATGGAAGAAAGAATTTTGGAAATTAATCCAAATGCTAAAGTTGAAAAATATAAAGAATTCTACTTACCTAATTCAAAGTCCAATATTATAAAAAAAGATCTATCTTATGTTATAGATTGCATAGATACTGTTACTGCTAAAATCGACATTATTGTAACTTGCAACAACCTAAACATTCCTGTAATTTCATCTATGGGAACAGGCAATAAATTAGACCCTTCAAAATTTGAAATTAGTGATGTTTATAAAACAAGTGTATGTCCACTTGCAAAAGTAATGCGAAAAGAATTAAAAAAGAGAAATATAGAATCATTAAAAGTTGTTTATTCAACAGAAGAACCTATAAAGCCATCAGAAGAAAATAATGTTCCTGGTAGCATATCATTTGTACCGTCTGTTGCAGGTCTTATGCTAGCAAGAGAAGTTGTTAAAGATATTATAAAATAATAAGTATAAGTAATTAGTTATCTAATAATTCTATAAAATTATTAAATAACTAGTCAAAAAGAAATTGACAATTTACATAATGCGTGATAAAATATTAATCGTAATTTAAATAAAAAAATACTAAAGTTAAAATAAGAAGATACTAAAGCTATAATAGAAATTAGAAAGGATGTTTTTTTTGAAAAGAAAATTAGCTATAATGTTTTTCTTACTAACGATAAGTATTTTTTTTATAAGTTATATTAAAATCTCAATAGATATATGTGAAAGTAGAAAAATTGTATTAATTGGAAAAGCAATAATTCTTAATCAAGAAGCTGAAGTTTATGAAACTCAAAAAGGTAATATTATTCCAACTAGCAGTAACAAAATGGGTATCCTTACAGGAGTTGACTCTCAAAGTGGAAAATATGTTGCTTTTGCACATGAACTCCCAAATATCCAAGAAGAAAATGAACTTGAAAATATAATATGCTATGAAGTGGAAAATTTGAAAATCAAAAAATCAGATGATAAAATAATAGGAAGTCTAACTGCAAAATTTAATGAAAATGAAAGAATAGGAAATGTTATAGAAAATAAAATAACAGGAATCTCAGGCATAATAGACAATATGGACTCTTATTGTAAAAATGAAAGAGAAGTATATATTAGCTCTAAATATAGAATAAAAAAGGGACCAGCTACTGTATATATTGATTTAGATGGAAATGGAGCAAAAGAATATAGTGCAGAAATTCTAGCTATCAATTATAGAGATGAGACTAAAAATATTAGAATTAAAATTACAGACACTGAGCTGTTAGAAAAAACTGGAGGAATTGTGCAAGGAATGAGTGGCACACCAGTTTTACAAAATGGAAAACTAATTGGTGCTATTAATAGTGTAACTCTTTGTGATAATACTGAAGGGTATGCAACTTTTGCTACTAGTTTATTTGAATGAAAATAATTACAATTTGAAAAATTATAAAAGCAACACAAAACTACATTAAGATGTAAAAAGCAGAGAACATCTGCTTTTTTTATACCAATAAATAAGAATAATAAAGAAAAATGATATTTAATTGAGACAAGTATTTTTTTATTACTACAATTATTCTTTTCATAATTTTTATACCTCGCCAACAAAAAGCATGAAAAAAGTTGTCTAAATAATAGAAAGGTTAAAATGGTGATACTTATGAAGAAAAACGAAAAAATAATAATAGGAAGCTTGGGGGTAATGCTTTTAGTAATGATAACTATATTAGTTCTTACTAAAATAAGAATCTGGAAACAAGATATTTGTATAGAAGCAGATAATCCAACAAATAGTAATGCTGTAAATAACTTAGAAAATACTCCAAAGGAACTAGGTAGAATTGTAAAAGTAAATGGAAAATTATATTATGATACAGGAAAATTTAGTGAAAATACTCCTCGTTGTGGAACGATGGATGGAGATATAACATCCACAGTAGCAGAAGGAAAAATACCAACAGAAGATAATCAAGCAAATTTTGAAGGAGCTAAAGGCTATCAATATACAAAAGAAAATACAATAGAAATACCAACAAATGATGGATGGAGAATATTTGAAGTAAAAGAATATTCATTTTGTGGAACAATAAAACAAGTAGAACAAAACTTATTTTTTGTAGAACCAGATGAAAGCGAAGAAATAAGAAAATCAGCAGATAAGATAATGGTGGGAAAACTAAAACTTCATACAAATGTAAAATTTGAAGTAGGAGAAAGAGTAAAGATAATTTATGATGGAGATGTAATGGATACCTACCCTGCACAAATAAATGCAATAAGTTATGAATCATTAAGCAAATATGAAGATTACAACAAAATTACAACTTTACATTCTAAAACAGCCTCAACTGAAATTCTAATAAAATTTAATGGAATCTTATATGGTAAGTCATTTTCAGTAATAGATTATGTTGGTGGTAGCGAAAAGATAGGAACAATTGATAAACTAATAGATTCTGTATATGTACCAAAGTTTGATGGAGAAACAAACAGCAAAGAAATATTGGGAGCAAGTGTTTTTGAACAAAATGAAAAGACTATTATATTAAACTACAGCAATAATTATGTGTTATTTGAGAAAATATAGGTATATTGGAGATATAAAATATAAATGAGATAACTTATAATTTAAATTTCTTACATGAGCTAGTATTTATGCTAGCTCCTTTTATTACTTGTATAACATGAGTAAAATACAAAAAATATTTATAAAAATACTACACAAATTTAAGCAAATGTGCTATAATAAAAAAGTAATTTGAAAATATTTACATAAAATAAAATGCGAAATTTTAGCACAATTTGAGCATGATCGTTTTAAATTTGTGACCGCCAACCTGCATAACTTCGTTTTTTATAAGAGTAAAAAAACAAAACATAAAAATACAGCAATCACATATGGCTGTAAAAAATAAGAAGGAGGAAACAAAAATGTCAGGACACAGTAAATGGCATAATATTCAAGCAAAAAAGGGAAAAGCAGATGCAGCTCGTGGAAAAATATTTACAAAACTTGGTAGAGAATTATTAATCGCTGTAAAACAAGGAGGACCTGATCCTGCTGGTAATTCAAAACTAAAGGATGTTATAGCAAAATGTAAAGCAGCAAACATGCCAAATGATACAATAAATAACGCTATAAAAAAAGCCTCAGGCGCTGGAAATAATGAAAGTTATGAAGAAATTACATATGAAGGATATGGACCAAATGGAGTTGCAGTAATAGTAAATGCAACAACAGATAATAGAAATAGAACAGCTGCAGATGTAAGACATGTATTTGATAAAGCAGGAGGCAGTCTTGGAACAACTGGATGTGTATCATATATGTTTAATAGAAAAGGTGTAATTGTTATAGAAAAAGCAAGTACAAATATGCCAGAAGATGACATTATGATGCTTGCATTAGAATGTGGTGCAGAAGACTTCTCTGCAGAAGAAGAAATATATGAAATAACAACTACTCCAGAAAACTTTTCAGCTGTTAGAGAAGCATTAGAAACAAAGGGACTAACCTTCTTAGAAGCAAGTGTTCAAATGATCCCTACAACATATGTAGATCTAGATGAAAAAGGTTCTGAAAAAATGGAAAGACTTGTAGAAAAACTTGATGAACTAGATGATGTTTCAGAAATTTTCCACAATTGGAATGAATAATATATTAACCCGCTTTCAATGATGAAAGGCGGGTTTTAAAATATTAAATTTAAAAAGTCGTTAATTTTTTTGTTCTAAATATATTTTCACTCGAATATAATATATATAGTAATCTAAAGAAAAAGGTAAATAAAAATGTTAGAAATCTTAAACTTTTTTCCAAAAAATATTTCAAACCTAATATTAGAAAATTTAACAGAATATCAAGATAAATTAGAAGAAATACGAGTAAGAGTAAATAATCCAATAATCTTAAAATTAACAAATACAGAAATCATTATTCCATATAAAATATCTAGTGAAGAAATCATTAGAATACTACAAATTGCATGTGATAATTCTATTTATGCTTATCAAAGCCAAATTTGCAAACGGATACATAACAATAAAAGGTGGACATAGAGTTCGGTATCTCTGGAGAAGTTGTATTAGAAAATGAAGAAGTAAAAAATATCTCATATATCAATAGTTTAAATTTTAGAATTGCAAAAGAATTAAATGGTGCTTCAGATGAAATATTAAAATATATTTTGAATATTGAAAAAAATAGTGTATATAATTCTTTAATTGTAGGAATCCCTGGTACTGGAAAAACAACTATTTTAAGAGATTTAATAAGACAAGTTAGTAATGGTATAGATAGACTCAACTTCACTCGGTATGAATGTTTCTGTCTTAGATGAAAGAGGAGAGCTTTCAGCAATACATAAAGGAATTGCCGAAAATGATTTAGGAATAAGAACAGATGTACTTAGTAACATAAATAAAACAAAAGGAATCGAAATGCTGATTCGTAGTATGGCTCCAAAAATAATATTTGCAGATGAAATAGGTAATGAAAATGACTATAAAGCTATAAACTATGCAATATGTTCTGGAGTAAAAGGCATATTTACAGCACATGGAAATAATATAGAATATCTTAAATCAAATCCAATATTTAATAAAATGCTTAACTTAAAGCTGTTTGAAAGGATTATATTTTTAGATGATAGAAAAAAATGCAAGATAAAAAATGTATATATGGAAAATTAGTGTTCTAAATTTTAAAATTATGAATATATATATTACATGAATATATATTTAAGTTAAGGAATGATTTTATGGGATTTATAAAATTTATCGGATTAATACTTATATTTGTTATAAGTTCAACTCTAGGACTTGCCTTAGCAAATAAATATAAATTTAGAGTTCAAGATCTAAAGCTAATTAGAAACATATTAAACATACTTGAGACAAATATAAAATATACATATAAACCACTTCCGCAAATATTTGAAGAAATATCTAGAGATTTTGTTGGAAATATTCGGAGAAATCTTCCAAATATCAAAAGAAAAAATGAATGATTTTCCCGCTGGGGAAGCTTGGAGCTATGCCATAGATCATTCAGAAACAAATATGACAAAAGAAGATTTAAATTTATTAAAAAGCTTAGATAAGCTTTTAGGTAAAACTGATGTAAAAGGACAAGAATCAGAAATAGAACTTCTAAAAAAATTCATTGATACACAAATAGAAAAAGCAGAAGAAGAACAGAAAAAAAACGAAAAACTATACAAAACTTTAGGGATAATTGCTGGACTTGCAGCTGTTATAATACTTATATAAATAAAAAAGGGGGATAAAGCTTTGAGTATTGATTTATTATTTAAAATAGCTGCGATAGGAATACTTGTTGCAGTTTTACATCAAGTACTAGTTAGAGCAGGAAGAGAAGATCAAGCTATGATGACAACACTTGCAGGATTAGTAATAGTTCTTACAATGGTTATACAAGAAATTAGTACTTTATTTAATACTGTAAGAACCATATTTGATTTATAAGATAAGAAATCTTTTTAATTATAGGGGAGGTTTCTATGGGAATAGTAAAAATTATAGGGATAGCTTTTTGTGCTGTTACTATAATAATTATAATCAAACAATACAAACCAGAATTTGCAATTTATATTTCTCTTATAGCAAGCATTCTAATACTGTTTCTAGTACTGGACAAACTATCTGGAATAGTTGGACTAATTACATCACTTTCAAATAAGATAAGTGGTAATGGTGAGTTTTTAAAAATACTTATTAAAATTACAGGAATCGCCTTTTTGACAGAATTTGCAGTAAGTATATGTAAAGACGCAGGAGAAAATGCAATAGGCACAAAAGTAGATGTAGGTGGAAAAGTAATAATTGCATATATGTCTATACCAATAATTGGTTCTATGTTAGAAACAATACTTCAAATTTTACCATAAACAAATGAGAAAGAGGAACAAATGAAAAAAATAATATTTATAATCTCTTTTCTTCTTGCTATATCATATAATAATTTAATATATGCAAATGATACTGATCCTGTAATAAATGAACAAGCAGAAGCTTTAGGAATTTCAAGTTTTATAGAAGAATCAAAAAATTATACACAAGATGCATTTGAAGATATTGACTTAAACTCGTTATATAAAAATGCACTATCTGGAAATGTATCTTTAAAAGGAATACCACGGCAAAATAGTAAATCTGTTTTTTGGAGAAGTAATGACAACTATTAAAACTTTAGCGTATATCCTAATAATAGTAGTAATACATAGTATAATAAAAAATATAAGTGATGGACTTGGAAATAGTGAAGTTAGTAATATAACTTACTATATTCAATACATTCTTATTGTAACACTTATCATGACAAATTTTGCTGACATAATTGGAATGATAAAAGAGACTGTAAATAATTTGGTTGGCTTCCTAAATTCATTACTTCCAATACTTCTTGCACTAATGATAACAACTGGAAATATTGTAACAGCTAGTACTGTCCAACCAGTACTTATAATGGTTATAACTTTTATTCGGAAATATTATATCATCAGTTCTAATTCCACTTATTTTAGTTTCAACTGCACTTGGTATAGTATCTCAAGTTTCGGATAAAATACAAATAAAAAAACTTTCAAAGTTCTTTAAATCTGGTGTTGTGTGGTTTTTAGGACTGGCTTTAACAATATTTGTTCGGAGTCCTTTCTCTAGAAGGAAGTTTAACAAGTAGTGTAGATGGTATTACTATAAAAACGACAAAGGCAGTTGTAACCAGTACAATACCAGTTGTTGGAAAGGTCTTAGGAGAAACAGTAGATGCAGTCCTTGGCTGTAGCAATATATTAAAAAATGCAGTTGGATTCGTACGGAATATTAGTTGTAATATCAATATGTATTGTACCTATAATAAAACTTGCAGTCATGTCACTCTTATTCAATCTTACCTCAGCTCTAAGTGAACCTATAGCAGATAAAAAAATAGTATCAATTTTAGAACAAATGGGAGATACCTTCAAAGTATTACTGGGAATGGTCTCTGCAATTTCTGTAATGCTAATAATAGGGCTAACCCTTATAATTAAAATAACAAATAGTGGGATGATGTACAGATGATAAATTTTATTAGTAATTGGGCAGAGCAAATAATTATAGCTGTCATAATTGGAACAATTTTAGAAATGATACTTCCTAAAGGAAATACAAAAAAGTACATAAAAACAATTATACGGTGTATATATATTGTATACAATAATTTCTCCAGCAATAACTCTGATTTCTGGAAAAGAAATAAAACTAGATACTTCTAAGTATGAGGAATACCTGTCCTCAACAGATGAATATGTAGCACTTGAAAACGAATTTAACAGTATTAATAATGATTTAATAAAAAATACATATAAAACAGAAATTGAAAAACAAATGAAAAAAGATATAGAAAACCTAGGATTTACTGCAAATAAGATATCTTTTGAATTAAATATAGATACTGGAAAGATTAGTAATCTTACATTAGAAATAGATAAAGAAAATGTTTCTAAAAAAGATTCCTCAAATAATATAGCTATAAATAAAATAGAAGTTGGAAATATATCAAAAAAGGAAAATTATAACAATTTATCAAGACAAGAAATAGAAAACATCAAAAATAAATTTAAAGAAAACTATGGTGTTCAATTTGAAGATATGACAGTCAATTCTATATAGGAGGAAAAACTATGTTTAAAGAACAAATGAATAAAATTAAAAGTTTAATCATAAAAGATACTAAAGAAAATAATGTAGATAAAAAAAACAAAAGAAAAATCGAAAACTTAGTATTCTTTTTGGTTGTCCTAATTGTAACATTAATTGTTATAAACACAATTTTAAAAGATGATAAAAAAGGTACAAATACTAAGGAGGATACTTTATATAAAGAATTAGCCCAAGCTACTGAAGAGCGTACAAAATCAGATAATGATGAACTTGAAAAAAAGCTTCAAGACATATTAGAGACTATGACAGGAGTTCGGAAAAGTAAGGGTTCTCATTACATATTCAAAATCAAGTGAAGTTGTCGCAATGTATAATGAAAATAATTCTGTATCTTCTACATCTGAAACTGATTCTGCAGGTGGAACAAGAGTATCAGAAGAGCAATCCTCAAAAAAGGAAGTAATTTTCACAGATGAAAATCGGTTCTTCTGTCCCTGCAACACAAACCATTGTAAATCCAAAAGTAGAAGGGGTAATTGTCACAGCAGAAGGGGCAGATAATGCAGATGTAAAAACTAACATAATAGCTGCTGTAGAAGCAGTAACAGGAGTAGCTACGCATAAGGTTCAGGTGTTCTCCATGAACTAATACATAAAAAATAAATATCAATGAAAATAAAGAAAGGATAGATTTTTATGAAAATTTTTAAGAAAAATCAATTAGCAATTTTAGTTATTTCACTAATGCTAATAACAGCTGGATACTTAAACTATGATAGTTCCATAAATGGAAAAACAGAAGAAGTATCAACTCCTCCAGAAGAGAGTGTAGATATTGCAAGTATAGGAGATGCTGAACTTGTAAATGCAAATGTAGTAGAAAACACTACTACTGAGCAAAGTAATATAGTCCAAGAAGAAGTTGAAGAGAAAAAAGAAGAAATTAAAGAGACTAATACAGAAATAAATCAAGATACAAATAGTTCAAAAGATTATTTTGTAGCTTCAAAACTAGAAAGAAATATTATGTATTCTCAAATGATAGAAAGATACCAAGCAGTAGTAAATAATTCAAATTCTGCAGCTGACCAAAAAGCTATATCACAAACAGAAATAAACAAAATAAATGATCTGCAAAATGCAATCATGATAGCAGAAAATTTGCTAACAACTAAAGGATTTACTCAAAACATAATCTTTGTAAATGGAGATAGCATAAGTGTAATAATAGGAAAAGAAAATCTTACGCCAGAAGAAATTGCACAAATACAAAACATAATTTCAAGAGAGCTAAAGTCAGAAGTAGAAAATATACATATATCTGTAAAATAATTCACAACCTTCTCTTCTAAGAAATAATATAAAGATAAGTATTATTTTCTTAAGAAGTGGAGGTTTTTATATATATGAAATTAGGATTATCACTTAGTGGTGGAGGGGTAAAAGGAGCAGCTCACATAGGTGCTCTTAAAGCATTTGAAGAAAGAAAAATAAATATAGATTACATATCTGGAACATCTTCTGGTAGCATAGTATCAAGTTTGTATGCAGCTCGGATACACATCAGATGAAATATATAATATCTTTAAAAAGTATTGTTCTCAGATAAATTACATAAGTTATTCTAATATATTCAAATTAATTTTAGGTTTAATTTTCAAGAGGAAAATATTAATTCAAGGTTTAAATAATGGAGAAAAAATAGAACAAATAATAAGAAATCTATGCAAAAATAAAGGCATTACCAATATAAATCAAATAAAAACACCATTACTTATCCCAAGTGTAAATTTGCGTACAGGAGAAGTATATATTTTTTCATCACAAACTACCAGAAATACATATAATGATAAAGTTAAATATATAAACAATATAGATATAGGAACTGCAGTTAGAGCAAGTTGTAGTTATCCTGGAGTATTCAACCCTTGCAAATTCAAAAATGTTGAACTAATAGATGGAGGTATAAGAGAAAATACTCCTTGGAAGGAAACAAAACTTTTGGGTGCAGATAAAGTTATAAGTATAGTTTTTAAAGAAGATATAAAACAAGATGATTATATAGACATAATAGAAGTTATAGGTCGAGCAATTGGTATTTTGTCTCATGAGCTTTCAAATTATGAACTTTTTCGGAGCTGATGACTTAATAGAAATAAAAACCAAGCATATTTCATTATTAGATAGTAGTAAAATAGAATATCTTTATGATTTAGGATATAAAACTGCAAAGAAATTTTTACAAAATTTTTAAAATAAAAAACATAAAAATATTGACAAACTTTTTTATGTTTAATAATATAATATATAGTATAAAGAAACTAAGTAAAAGAGGTATACAAAATATGTTAATGGTAAAAAAATTTGGAGGTACATCTGTTGCAAACAAAGAAAAAATATTTAATGTTGCAAACAGATGTATAGAAGATTACAAAAAAGGCAACAAAATTGTTTTGGTACTTTCTGCTATGGGAAAACATACTGATGAACTTGTATCACTTGCAAATGATATAAGTGAAGTAGTTCCAAAAAGAGAAATGGATATGCTCTTTACTGTTGGTGAACAAATAACAGTTTCTTTGATGGCTATGGCATTTGATAAACTTGGAATACCTGCAATATCACTTAATGCTTTCCAAGTAAGAATGTTTACAGACAATAATTATGGAGATGCTAAAATAACTAGGATAGAAACAGAAAGAATTGAAAAAGAACTTAGCGAAAATAAGATAGTAATAGTTACTGGCTTCCAAGGAATTGATAAAGATAATAACTATACAACACTTGGAAGAGGTGGCTCAGACACAACTGCTGTTGCACTTGCTTCAGCACTAAAAGCTGATTCTTGCGAAATATATACAGATGTTGATGGTGTATATACAGCAGACCCTAGAATCGTAAATAATGCAATAAAACTTGAAACAATATCTTATGATGAAATGTTAGAATTTTCAAACCTAGGTGCAGGAGTTCTTCATAATAAATCGGTTAAAATAGCTAAAGAAAATGATATAAAACTAATTGTAAGATCTAGTATGTCTAGAGAAGAAGGTACAACTGTTGCAAATCTTTATACTAAAATAAGTAACTTACCTAAAATAACAGGTGTTACATCAAATAAAAATACTGTATCAATTGTTGGAAAAGACATAGATACAGAAACAAAAGATAAAGTAATTGAGAGTTTAACTAAAAACAATCTAAAGTTTAATAACTTGGATCAGACAAACATGCACATCTCTATTAATGTAAAAAATGAGGATATAAATCCTTGTATAAGATGTATACATGATTTGTTTTTTAAAAAATAGGAGGCATTTTAATATGAATGCTAATAAAGAAAGGAAATACAAACTAGCAATAGTTGGAGCAACAGGGGTTGTCGGAAGAGTTGCAAGGGAGGTTTTAGAAGAAAAAAGATTACCAATTTCTGAATATTTTTTCTTTTCTTCATATAAATCTGCTGGCTCAAAAATTACATTTATGGGAAAGGAGTATACTGTAAGAGAATTAAAGGAAGATTCTTTTGATGAAGGATTTGATTTTGCAATATTTTCAGCAGGAGGAGAAACTTCTAAGAAGTTTGCACCAATAGCTGCGAGTAAAGGCTGTATAGTTGTAGACAATAGTAGTGCTTGGAGAATGGATAAAGATGTTCCTTTAGTTGTTCCTGAGGTAAATAGTGGAGAGATAAATAAAAATAATGGTATTATAGCAAATCCAAATTGTTCTACAATTCAAGCAGTAGTTCCATTAAAAGTACTAGATGATAAATATAAGATAAAAAGAATTGTATATTCTACTTATCAAGCAGTATCTGGTGCAGGAATAAAAGGTATAAACGACTTAGAGCATGGAAATGATGAAAATTATACATTAGAGAAGTTTCCTCACAAAATAATAAATAATTGCTTACCTCATATAGATGTATTCCTTGAAAATGGTTATACAAAAGAAGAAGAGAAAATGATAAATGAAACTAGAAAAATACTTAATAAACCTGACTTAAAAATTACTGCAACAACAGTAAGGGTACCAGTTATAAATTCACATAGTGAATCTATAAATATCGAATTTGAAAATGATTTTGATTTAAGTGAACTAGTAGAAACCTTAAAAAATTCAAAAGGAATTATAGTTCAAGATAATCCAGAAAATAATATCTATCCTCTTGCAACAAATGCAACTGGCAGTGATGAAGTATTTGTTGGAAGAATAAGGAGAGATTATAGTATAGATAATCGGCATAAATATGTGGGTCGTTGCAGATAACCTAAGAAAAGGTGCTGCAAGTAACGCTGTACAAATTGTAGAAAAAATGATAAATATGAAAAACTAATATAAGAATTCCCCTCCATTCAAACTTAAAAATGGAGGGGAAATGTATTTGACAAAGCACATATTTTAGTTTAAAATTAACTTTAGAGTAAATTGAATAGTCGCGTATACTTTTGGTATATGAGGAAAGTCCGGGCTCCACAGAGCAATGGTGCTGGATAACATCCAGTCAGGGAAACCTGAAGGAAAGTGCAACAGAAAATAAACGCCCTAGACTTTATAGTTTAAGGTAAGTGTGAAAAGGTGAGGTAAGAGCTCACCGCCTGTATGGTGACATATGGGGTCAGTGTAAACCCCACCTGGAGCAACGCAAAATTAAGAACATAAGGCTGCTCGCCAGTTTCTTAAAACAAGCGGCTAGAGATATATAGTAATATATATTCGAGATAAATGACTATTCTAGACAGAACCCGGCTTATAGATTTACTTAAAACAAAGTTAAGCCCAAAAAGAGATTAGTTTTATGACTAATCTCTTTTTGTTTACAATAATTTCTTAATATCTTCTGGAATGTCTGCTTCAATAATCATTTTCTTTTTAGATATGGGATGTATAAAGCTTACTTTATAAGCATGAAGTGCCTGTCTATTTATTAAGTTAGAACCATTTCCATATAATGTGTCTCCTAGAATAGGATGTCCTATATATTTAGAATGAACACGAATTTGATGAGTTCTTCCGAGTTTCAAGTACAAAATGCATAAAACTTAAATTATTTCTTTCTTTAATAACATCATAATGTGTTATAGCTATTTGACCATTTTCATTTATACATCTTTCAATAATACTTCCTTCTTTTCTATCAATTGGTACATTGATTATTCCTTGCTTTTTATCTAATATTCCTTCTAAAATAGCAACATATTCCTTTTTAAACATGCCTCTTTTCATTTGTTCTATCAAACATTCTTGTATATATTCATTCTTAGCAAATATAACTATTCCAGAAGTATCTTTATCTAGTCTATTTACAATTCTTATTTTTCTATATAAATTTATCTGTTCAAAATAATATTTCACACCATTTGAAATAGTATTATCATAATGTCTTATAGAAGGATGAATAGCCATATTAGAAGGCTTATTCAATATAAGCATATATTTATCTTCATATAGTATCTCTAGCTCTATTTTTGTACTTACTATATTTTCACTTTTCTCATTAAAACTTAAATCAATTTCAATTACATCTTCTAGAGAAATAGTCTCATTTCCAAAACAAGGTTTGTTATTTAAAAATATTTGATTAGCATTTCTAAGCTTCAAAAATAGCCTAGAAGAAATAGAAAATTCTTCTTTTAAAACTTCTTTAAACCATTCTATAATTATTTTTTTATAATTAGCATTATTTACATTTTTTTCTATATTACTATTTTTGCAGAGCCCCTTTTTGATATACACTTTAGCTGTTTCATATATACTATCTTTCTCACATTTATTTAATATTGCTCTAATATTTTTAATATATTCTC
>JAAWPK010000012.1 GCA_022799935.1 Clostridia bacterium | reverse complement strand
GTAGACATTTCTGTATATAAATAATCAAAATCAATATCTAAAGAGGCTTCAACTATTTGTGTTGTTATCCATATTCCAGCTTCTCCTTTTTCTTTAGAAAATTGTTTTATTTCTGTTTCTTTTTCATTTCTATCTTTTAATATAAATCTTGAATGTAATAGATTAACATTTTTACATTTATTTTCTTTTAGAGCCTTATATACCTCTATTGCTTTATTTATTGTATTGCATATAACTAACACTTTACTATTTTTGCCTTTTTCATTTATGTCTTTAATATCTTCTATTATGTTTTTATCCCTCAATAAAACTCTATGCCTCTTTGTATCTTTGATAAATTTTTCTTCTTTAAATTCTATTCCCATGTTTCTTAATTTTTCTTTATATATCCTAGGTAAAGTTGCTGTCATTACCATAAATTTTCCACCCATTTCATAAATCATTTGAAGTCCCTTTAATATAATCGCTACAATTTCGGGAGAATATGCTTGTATCTCATCTATAATAATCTTAGAATAGGCAAGTGTTGCATATATTTTTTCATATCCCCTATATTTAAATACAAATGGAAATATCTGATCTATTGTACAAGTAGTTATCTTTTGCGATAAATTTCTAGATTTTTGATAAATTGCCATTCCTAAATTAAATTCTTCTTTTTCTTCTATATAGTCTAATGCTGTAGAATGTAATAATCCTACATTTTTATATCCAATTTCTTCATATATTCTGTCAAAAATAGCATTAATACTTATTCTAATTGGTAAGGTGAAAAATGCTTTATTGTTTTTGCTCCAAAGTAAAGCCGCTTCTGTTTTTCCTATTCCAGTAGAACCAATTAATAATAAATTACTTTCTTGGTTTTCTTTACTAAATGATTGTATTTCTCTTAGGCTATGCCCATCATCCTCTATCTTTTTTTCTACAACTTTTGCAATTTCTTCATTCACTTCATCTTCTACTTTTATTCCTGCAGAGCTACTATGGTCTAGCCTATGTAGCATTCCTTTTAGCAAACAGTATTCTTCATATAATTCATCCCCAGTAGAAATTCTATCTCTTCTTCCACTTCCAATATATTTTAAGTAAAATGATGATGGATTTTTCTCAATCTCTATTCCTATTTCTTTTTGTATTTCATCTATTCTTGGCAATATATCTTCTTTAATTATTTCTTCTACTAGTTTATTACTCACAACTGCCTTATCTCTTTCATGATGATAAAAAATAACTTGATATACTAATCTTTTTTCTTCTTTTGTTAAATTAAATTTATTCATAGGAATAAATAATGGCGATAATTCTTCGTGTTTTACTATTTCATAATCAAATTTTGTTGGTATGCAATGCATTCCTAATCTATTTCTAATTACATTTTGAAATGGTGTATAAAATTTTCCAAAATCATGATATGTACATATTATTTCTAATAATTCCCAAAATCTATTTTTATTTATGTTTTTGTTTTCTAATAATTCTTCTCCATATATAGTCTTATATAATTTTAGATTTTCTAATAAATCGTTTGTATGTTCTTTTATTGTTTGCTTTGGTTTAGATTTTGCATAACTAACACATTCTTCCATATTTGCCTCCATATTTTTAAACCACACTTTATTTTAAGTGTGGCTGTTTATCAAAGAAAAACACATAATCACCATTTTCATCTTGCATTACTTCTTCTAATCCCTGATTTGTATGTAGTTCTATATATCTTACATTTACTTTATCCCATTTTCGAAGGTCGTTAACTATTTTATATGTGGTGTTCAATCTATATTGAATGCCACTTATTGTATTATCTAAGTATTCTGGAACATAAGCATTATATTTATCAACTATTTTTCCATAAGAAATTTTAGGCTCTTGTATTATTTTAATGCTATCTACCCTTACAATATCTTCATTTCTCCCAAGTGTGAATGTTTCTTTACCTGTTGTAATATTTTCATAGATTTTGTCTATGATTTCATCTCCTGCTTGAACATGTATTATTAATTCTACATTTAAAAGTTGATGTACATTTCTTGGCATAGAAGTAACTTGGTCTTTTCCTTTAAACATTCTTAAATTTTGATAATTCGAAAAAATACTTTCATATGTGCCTTGTACAGAAATATTCATAGGAAAATATTCTCCAGATTTTGCTTCTAAAACTTTATGAAGCATTCCTATTACAGTAGAATATGGTGGTAATGGGTATGTTTCAGCCACTTTAAATGCAAATGGTTTTTTGTAACATGCTGTTTCTTGAAATAATTTCAATTTCAAATATTTCATATCTACACACCCTTTCTAATTCTTGTAATACTCTTCTACTTGGCTTTCTAATGTTTCAAAGAAATCTTGAATATTAGAAACTTTTCCTTTAAACAACTCTTCTATTTCTCTTTCATTTTTAAAAGTATCTTTTACTATTCCTACTTTTGTATCTGCATAAATAGAATTTTCTCCTATTTTTAGGTCTACTGTATCTTTTAACACATTTTCATTAATAGAAAATTCTTTATTTTTTCCATCTAATTTAATTCTTCCTAAAAAGAATGGTGAATTCAAGTCATATATTCCACCAATTACAAATAATGGACTTAGATTTTCTTCTCTTCCTCTAATATCTCTATTTAATACTTTTATTATTTCTAATAATTCTTTTACTCTTTTGGCTCTAATCTCTTTTGATAGTTCTACTTTCTCATCTACACCAACTTTTGCTAAATCTATTGTTATTGTATATGTATAGAAGCTTAAGTGTTGCTCTACATTTGCTAAGTTTGGAAATTCCCCTATTCTATCTGCTAATCCTTTATTATTTAAAAAGTCCATATCACTTTTATAATCTTCTAATGAAATTGCATTACTTAGCCTAACTGCTGCACTCCTAATTAAAGAAGCTCCTTCTTCTTTTTTGGCAGTTTTCATATATCCAAATAAATCCATTTCTTCTGAGTCTTCTATTGTTAAGTTATCTTTAAATTGAACTGTTCCCTTTGATTTGTCTACCACTTCTAAGTTCCATCCAAATAATTTATTTCCAAGTCTTGCTATATCATATCTTATAGCTTGTCTTGAGGCAAATGTATATACACTACCATCTCCTCTTGTTAGTTTCTTTAATTCTGATATATTTCCTATTCCTTCTCCATAATTTAAGCTTTGAGCTTTAAAAATCATTGTTATACTTAATCCATTTTTATTCATTATTTGTTACCTCCTTATTATTTTCATCTTCTCTTCTATTTGATATTAGTCCTGCTAAAAAACTGTGCCCTATTGCTTCAAAGTCTAAATCAGAGTCTTTCATAATTTCTATGAATATTGGTGATACATCTTTATTCATAGACAAATGGATTCTTAAAATTGTATCCATTAATTCTTGTCTATTTCCAGTTTTAATAGAGTTTAACATTTTATATGTGTATCCATTTAATTTATTTTCTTCTTTTTTTGCTTTTAACTTTTCGTGTATTTCTATCCCTAAATTATATAAGACAGAAATTTTTGCATTATTTTTCTTTACTTCTGCTTCCATATTTTCCTCCTTTTTTAATAGTTTTAAAGTCATTCTTATTTTAGTTGCCATATATGAATTAAATCCAAATGAATTGTCCTTACTTAGTTCCTCTTTTAATTTATCATTAATTACATATTTAATATCTTTGTCCTTCAAAATATAATCAATAATTTGAAGTTTATAGTTACGCTCTTTAATCGTATTTAGCATGGAATTTCCATATAATATAAAGAAATTTGCAACATGTCTTTTTATATTAAAATATTGCATTCTACTATAAGCTCCATATTCTGTTTCAAATTCTATAACAAATATATTTTCTAATTGCCATCTGCTTATCTTACTATCCTGCTCCACTATATTTAAAATTAAATCATTAAGTGGATTTTCTATATTTTTATCTTTTTTTGATTTTATAGCAAAGAAATTGTTTGTTTTTAATAGAGTTTGAATATCTGTATCATAATTAACAAAACTTAGCATTTCTTTTTCTCTATATATTGTCTGCCCTTGTTCTTTTACAATTTTCGATATTGTTGTAATTCCTGCTGGTATACAAAATAGAATTAATTTGCATAAATCACAAACTGGAAATTCTGCATTTTGGTTCCAAAAAAAGTTTTTCATATTATCACTACTTATAGCAAGTGGTGCAAAATTACTTTCTGAATAATTTCCTGTAATTGTGTATTCATTCTCACACATGTAACAAGATGAAAATACTTTTTCTTGTATATATTCCTGTATATCTTCTATACTTTTATCCTTTTCTATGTATTTCTTTGTTATGTTAGAATAAATTTGAAGTATTTCTTTTGTTAATAAATCAAAATTTTGATTTTCAATATGTTCTTTTACTTGCTCTATACTATATATTCCATTAACAATTTTTTGTAAAAAGTCTGTCTCTATAATATTGCTAATATAATCTTTATACATGACATCTTGCTGTTCTTCATACGATAATGCTGTTTTTAAAACATTTAGAAAACTTGGTTGTCCGAAATAGTTTTTGCTTAATATGTTTTTAAATAAATTCATTGTAATTTTTTTATTTATCTCATCTTTTTTGACTTCATTTATTATAATTTCTTGTATCTCTTGAAGTTCCTCTTTATTATTTGCTGTATCTATTTTTTCATATTGCTCTAGTACTGTATTATACACATTCTCATTAATTTTTTTAATTTTATCTAATTGAGATTTTATAATCGTTTTTATGTATTTTTTTTCTGACTTTATTTTACTTAGTATTTCTTTATTTTCTTTTGAATCTTCTTTTATTTCCCCAAGAAGTTTTTCTATTTTGCTAAAAGATTTTTCTATTCTTTCCTTTGTTTTTTCTGCTACATTATATGTATCAAAAAAGTATTTAAAATAGTAGTGGTGAAATTCTTTTAATTCATTTGCCTCAAATTCAATATAATTCTCTTCTATTTTTGCAAATTCTTTTTGATTATGTTTTAATATTCTTAAAAATCCAATTATACCTGCATTATAAAACCATTCTCTTGTATATATTCTAGTTTTCAATTTTCTCCTCCTTTCCTTTAAACAATTTCAAATAATCCAAATCCCATTGCTTTTTTTGACCCTATTCCGCTTTTGTATAAATAGTCTAATAATTCTTGTTTTCCCTCTAAACAGAAAGTTCCAATTGAACATTCTATACTGTATTCATATACTTTAACTACTGTCTTTTTTGCATTTATTGGCTTTATTTCAAATCCCTCTAATAAGTTACTATCTAATTTTTCAGCTTTCATTTGTTCTAATATGTTTATTCTTATATATTCATTAAATTTCTCTGTTTTTTCAAAAGAATAATACATATCCTTAAGTGTTTCTCTATTGTGCTCACGCACAATTAGAGGACTACTCATTTTTATATTTATATTGTTTTCTCTGATCGCTGTTTCTGGAATTACTGTAAGATTTATAAGTGTCATAGAATTTTGATTTAAGTGAAATTTTTTGTTCTTTTGTTTTATGAAACTATTTAATAGATGTAAAGCATATTCATAATTATAAGCACTGAATATTAGATAGAAACCTGTTCCTTCTAAAAATACCTTTTCTTCTTTAAATTTAGGATGATTTAAAATTGGCGCAAATGTGAATGTTTTTTTTGTTGTCTTACCTTTTTCATATAAAGTGTTAAATAATTCTTTGTCATATTCTTCTACACTGTGTTTTATAAAGCTAATTAAGCTTTTTCTATAGTTTATATCTAGTTCTGGTTTCTCAAGTTCAAATGATAGTTTAAGTCTCATTTATTCACCTCCTTATTCTCATTAGTTTTGTACATTCTAGTGTAATTAGATTAATCTAAAAATGAAGCTTAAATTCTTCGCTAATTAACATTCTAAAATAATTATTATATATTCTTCGCTATGGATAAATTATACTATTTTTGAAAATATTTTTCTAGATACCTTCAGTTAGCTTTTGTTACCTTTTTTGTCGAATTTTGTATTAATTTAAATTCTTTATTATCATTAAACACCTACAAAAGCTTTTGTTTTATGTAATCTTATAGGATTTTCTACTGATTCTTTTGTTGCATATTCACACTATAATTCCTTTAAAATAATAAACTGTGAAGATTTTTATTCTTCACAGTTCATTATTTATACTTTTTCATTTATTTTCTTTAATATATAATTTCTCTGTTTTTTCTACCACTGCATCCCAGTCACATATACTTAATATGTGATCTTGTATTCTTTCTGGTTCAATTTTAATTGTGCCATCTATTACACTCTCTATTCTATTTTTTAAAGCTTCTATATTACTCATTTCAAATGGTATTGCATAGTGTTGCACAACTTCCATATTTTCTGGAATATTACTTACAATACAAGTTTTTCCATAGCTCATTGCTTCAAGTAAGCTTAAAGGCATTCCTTCTATATCGCTTGGAAGACAATATGAAAGGCAATTACTAAATAGTTCTTCTAATTCTTGTCCTTGTACAAATCCAGTCATTATTACTCTATCATCTTCTGCTGCTTTTTTCTTTATTTCTTCTAAATATTCATTTGTATGGCTTGCTCCACCTGCTATTACTAATTTTTTATCAGTATCTATTTTTTTAAATGCTTCTAACAGATAATGGATTCCTTTTTCTGGAACTATTCTTCCTAATGATAATATATAGTCATTTTTCTCTAAATTATATTTCTCTTTTATTATTTCTGTTTTTTTATATTCTGGTTTTTCTATACCATTTGGTATGAATTCTGTATCTCTCCCATATTCTTTTAAGAAATAATCTTGCATATTTTTTGAAAGAACAATTACTTTATCTGCATATTTTGCTGCTATTTTTTCTCCAAATTTTAGATATTTTTTTGCAAATCCTCCCCATTTTGCTCTTTGCCAATCTAGCCCATGTATAGTTGCAACTGTTCTAATTCCTAAAAAGTGTGGTAACCATAACATTGCAGCAGGCCCTTCAGCATGATAATGTATTACATCATATTTGCCAAATAGTGCTTTTATTGTGGCTAAAAAAGAATATGCTAAAGCTTCCAATCCTTTTTTCTTAAAAGTTGGAATTGATTTTATATTTATTCCTTCATATTCAGTTAGATTTCGCTTATCTTTATCTGCATTTTCATCTTGAATGTTGTTTCCTTTTCTATTATATGCATCAACAATATGTCCATTTTTCACAAGTCTTGTAGATAGTTCCTCAACAACAATCTCAACTCCACCTTCTCTAGATGGAATCCTTTTATGCCCTATCATGGCAATTTTCATTTTCATAATTCCTTTGCTATTTAATATGATGGTTATTTTATATTGTTTCTTAAAAATACTGTTTTTACTACTGGTATCTTTTAGCTTTTACAAATAATAACTAATTTTTACATTTATTTATCACATTATATATTAGAAGTTTTCAATAGTCAATATTTTTGTCTAATTTAGTCGGTATGATATAAAAAACAGTATAGTTTAAAACCATACTGTCTTTTTATATCATAATACCTCTCAAAAGTAATTCTAATTATAGTAGCATACATTTGTCAATAATAGCAATCATCAACTCTACATGTTTCTATATTGTAAAAACTTAGAATTTTTATTTTTTTATCTTCCTATTGAATAATATTCTACTTCTTTTTCTTTCATTTCTTCTGTGTTATATATATTTCTTCCATCATATACTAGTGGAGTTTTCATTAATTTCTTATATTCTTTTGGTTTTATCTGTTTTATTTCTTGCCACTCAGTAAATATAAAACATACATTAGCTCCTTCTAATGCTTCTTCTGGCGTATTTACATATGTAATTTGGTTAGGATATCTTTTCTTAAAATTATTTGTAGCTACTGGATCATATGCATATATATTAGCTCCTTGTTCTAATAGTAATTCTACATTATCTAGCGATGGTGCTTCTCTTAAATCATCTGTTCCTGGTTTGAAAGCTAGCCCTAGCACAGCTACTTTTAATCTATTAAATGTTATTAATCTTTCACAAGCTTTCTTATATAACTTTGTTTTTTGTTCATTATTTACATCAACTGCTGCTTCAACGGTTTTTAATCTATATCCACATTGCTTTGCCAAATATTTTAAAGCTTTTGTATCTTTTGGGAAGCAACTTCCTCCATATCCAATTCCTGCCTTTAAAAAACTAGCTCCTATTCTATCATCATAACTCATTCCTTCTGCCACATCTTCTATATTAGCTCCTACCAATTCGCATAAATTTGCTATATCATTCATATAAGATATTTTCAATGCTAAAAAATCATTTGATGCATATTTTGTCATTTCTGCACTTCTTCTACTAACAGATACAATAGGTAATCCAAATGGTTCATATATTTCTTTTAGCATTTTTTCAGCTTCTTTACTTTCTGTACCTATTATTATTCTTTTTGCCTGTAATGTATCCCTAACTGCTGTACCTTGAGCTAAAAATTCTGGATTGCTAGCAACTTCAACCTTCACATCATGTACTAAAGAATCTTTTATAAATTGTTCAACTTTATCATTTGTTCCTATTGGAACTGTCGACTTTACAACAACTAAGCAATCCTTTTCAATTGTTTCTGCTATTTGTCTAGATACAGTCGCAACATAATTTAAATTAGCTGATCCATCTGGTAATTCTGGAGTACCTACCCCAATAAAAATTGCATCTGCCTCTTTATATGCATTTCTATAATCTGTTGTATAGTTCAATCTTCCTTCTTTATAGTTTTTCTTCATTAATTCTTCTAAGTCTTGTTCATATATTGGCGAAACCCCTTCTTTCATCATTTTCACTTTTCTTTCATCTACATCAACACATATAACATTATGTCCTCTTTCTGCAAAACAAACTCCTGCGACTAATCCAACATATCCTGTTCCTGCTACTGCTATTTTATAAGATTTCATATCTAAACATCCTTTCTAAATATACAATTCTTTATTATTTCTGTACCATTTAACAAAATTACTTATTCCATCTATAAAACTTGTTTTTGGTTCATATCCAATGATTAGTTTTGCTTTTGATATATCTGCATATGTTCTTTCTACATCCCCTGGTTGCATAGGCAATTGCTTAATCTTAGGTTGTACATCTACTACTTTTCCAATTACTTCTATCATTTCTTTTAATGATATTGGAGATGAATTTCCTAGATTTAAAATTTCATATACATTTTTATTATTTAAAACATAATCACAAGATTTGCAAATACCATCTACTATATCATCTATATATGTATAATCTCTAGAAGTCGTCCCATCACCAAACATAGGTATTTCTGTATCTTCTAACATTAATCTTGTAAATTTATTTATTGCTAAATCAGGTCTCTGCCTAGGACCATATACTGTAAAAAATCTAAGCATTATTATATTCATATTATATAATTTATGATATACATGTGCCATTACTTCATTCGCCTTTTTAGTTGCTGCATATGGACTTATTGCAAAATCAACTATCATGTCTTCATTAAATGGAACTTCTTTACAATTTCCATATACACTACTTGATGATGCAAATACTCCATTTTTTACATCATGTTCCTTCATCTCTTCAAGTATGTTTTGTGTTCCCACACAGTTTACTTCTTGATATAATATAGGATTTTGTATTGATGGTCTTACTCCAGCCATAGCTGCAAGATGCATTACAACATCTATTTGATTCTCATCAAATATTTTTTTTATAATACTTCTCTCTCTTATATCTCCTCTATACAATTTAAAGTTACTGTGCTTCATTAATTCCAATAAGTTGTTCTCTTTGATCTTTGGATTATAGAAATCGCAAAAGTTATCTATTATAACTACTTTATGACCTTCTTTTATTAGTCTTTCTGAAAGTGTAGAGCCTATAAATCCTGCTCCACCTGTTACAAAATATGTTTTCATTTTTTCTCCTTCACAAAATATATTTAGGTTTTTTATATTGGCTCTACCTATTAAACCATATTATATTGTATTTTATAATCTTTTAAAAACTCTTCCATTATTTTACGCTTTAATTAATTCTAAAATTTTCAATAAATCTTTTATACATTTCTCAATTTTACAATTTTCAAAAGCATACCTTTTTCCATCATTACTTAATTTCAAGTATAACTCTTTTTCTTCTATAATTTCATTTATTTTAGTTGACATTTCATTTATATTTTTTAATACAATTCCTCCAGGAAGAAGTTTTGCATTTCCTACATTCGTTGTAATAAATGGTATTCCCAAGGTCATAGCTTCTATAATAGATATAGAATATTCTTCATATGTACTTGCTACTAAATATACAAATGAATTTTTTGTTATTATTGGAATTTCTTTTCTTGGTATGCCCGTTAAAATATAAACATTCCTTAATTTCATCTTATCTTTTAATTTTACTAATTTTTTATAATATTTATTTTTTTCATTTCCTATAAATACCAAATTATATTCTTCTTTATATTTTGATTTTTCAAATTGTTCTAATAACTTGATTTGATTTTTTATTGTTCTATAATTTGCAACACTTAAAAAGTATTGCTTATTCATAAAATCATATTTTTTTGTTCCATCTTCAAGAATATTAAAGAAAATATCATCGGCAGCATTTCCTAAAATATATCGTTTTCCTTTGAAATTCTTATTTAGATACTTTATACCACTATCTACTTCTGAAAGACTTATTGTAGCATCAAATTTATTTATATACTTAGATAAGAAATACGGATAATAATAAATATTCCAATAAAAATAATTATAAGTATTCCCTATTGTCTTAATTATACTTTCTTTTATTATAAATGGTTTTAATGTTAGTCCATAGCAACCATGCATATGTAAAATTCTTTTTCCTTTAATTCTATCTAAATATGGTAACAATAAGTCTGTAGTAATATTTTCTGTACATTCAAAAATCACATAATCTTCATTTTGCTCTAAAATATAATTTATATACTCATTTATTTCTCCTGAATACTTTTTAAGTTTACTTTTTTTGATATTAAATCTTTTAATTTTTACTCCATTAAGTATTTCTTCTTTAGCATAGTACTTCTGGGTTGTCACTATAGTAACATTATGATTTAACTTTGCTAAGCCTTCAGCTAAATATTTAGTTACATTTTGAACTCCTCCAGATGAAGGATAATAAGATTCAACTATAAATGTAATATTCATTTCACTTCTTCTTCCTTTTAAATTTTATTTAAAAAATCCACATAATCAAATTCGTCTATATAGCGCTTGCCTGTATATCTTCCTTCATACTCTGTTAATCCAATTATTTTATTATTAGAATCTCCATCTAATTCTGTATTTTTTATGTAATATGCAGATTTTATTTCTGGCATATCTTTATGTACAAATATCACTTTGTTCTTATATTGTAATTTGTCAAATTCAATAATATCTTCATATGTACATCCATCTCTTTCACTCATAATAATTGCTATTTTTTCAAAATTCACTCTTTTTATTCTCTTATTCCAAGCCTGTTCAACTTCTTCAAAATTTTTGTAATGAACACAATATAATGTTATATCATTTAATTTTACTACAGGATAGTTTCTTTCATTTTGATTAATAAGTTCAATTTTTTGTTCCAAATAAAACTTTAAATTTTTACAGAATTTTATAAAATCCTTGGAATTCATATACATATTTATTGTTGGACTTTGAAATTGTATTCCTAATTCATGATATATTACACCACCTATACAGTTAGATGATATTATTGTGAAATCAGTATTCTTTAATCTTCTTATATTATTTTTGTTAATTCTTCTTCTTAACATATCTTTATATATTTTTCTAATTTTTGTACTTCTTAATTTACTTAATATTATTTCACTCACTATTTTAATTAGATTCCTTTCTAATATAATAAATAATATTGTAACCAATGTTGAAATTATTATTGATAAAATATCATCAACTACAGTTATTGCTAATACTTGAATATTAAGTAGGATAACATATATTAAAATTCTCTTATAATTTATATAAAACTTAAAAAATTTTCTTATATCTATTAGTCTTATAATTGCAATTATAGTCCAAGAAACATATGTTGCTATAGCAGCTCCCATAATTCCAACTTTAGGTATTAAAACATAATTTAAAATAATATTAATTATTCCACCTACTACTGTAGTCAATGTTACATTTATATTTTTCATTGAAGCTGCATATATGCCTACTGTGAATGCAGCTATACCTGAAGATGTAGCACTAGCTATTAAAATTGGTGCATATTTCCATGCAATATAGTATTCTTGACTGACATATATTCTTATAAATGGTTTAATAAATAATAAGAGAGTGGCACATGTTAGAAAGATAATTCCATAATACTTTCTAAATGTCTCTGAATAAAATCTTTTATCCTTTTCATTATCAAATTCTATAACAGAAGATATTATCCATGCTTGATTAAATATACTAGTAAATGTAGTTACAAATGTTGGCAATTTGGTAGCGATTGAATATATACCTACATCACTTTCTGTCATAAACCACTCTAACATAAATTTGTCAGAAGCATTTGTTATCCACCACGCAACGCCATTAACTATCATCGGTAATGAATAGGCAATCATTTTCTTTAGAATCTTTCTATCAACTTTTTCATATATAATCTTTATAGATAGTTTAGATGATATACATATAAAAACTATTGAAAATACATTAGCAATGATGTAAGAAAGTAAATATCCGTTTATTTCTAATTTAAAACATACTAATAGTATAAAATTAGAAATGCATAATACTAATGTATACAATATCCCATCAATAGCAAATAACTTATTTTTATTGTATATTTTTAGTCTTATTGCTAACACATCTCTATACATTCTTAAATTCAATATAAGGATAAATAAAAACAAATATTTTGAAAGTGACTCATTTATTTTGAATACAGGAGTAAAAAGTATTGATAAAATACTTCCGAAAATTAAAATTTTTATTGTAGCAGATGTTACTTTTTCTTTATCATATTCCTTATTTAATCCAAATCGCAAAAAACCATCAGAAATTGAAATGGAAAAAATGGGAATTAAAATATTCACAGTGGTTATAACAATTTCTGTAATTCCATATTGTGTAGTCGTTAAAGTATATGTATACAAAGGAACTAGTATAAACTGGATAAACTTTGATCCGAGGCTTCCTATAAAAAATAGCATTGTATTGTTTAATAAGTTATTAAACTTATTATTTAGCTTATTTTCTCTTAATTCACTATTTGTTTCTGTATTTTTCACTCCACCTCATCCTTATCTTTTTTAATTTTCTCTTTAATTTAAAGAAAAATTTTCTTACAATAATCTTTGTTTTTACAAAAGTAATGCTATTATAACAGTCATACTTAAAATAGTTACTAGTATTACTTTCTTTACTTCCTTTTGATGTCAATTGAAAGGAAACTTGTCCTCTATTTTCAAAACTCTTCCCAGAATAATGGGCATATGAAACTTCTTTTTTTATAATATCTTTTTCTTTTAAATAAATAAAATATATTGTTCCTTCATCAAACATTATTGTTTGCTTCTTGTAGTTTCCTAGTTTAGTATAATTATTGTTTATTAGCTCTTTAGAAAATTTACTTAAATCTATATATTGATATTGATCATATACTTTACAATTATTCTTTAGGAAAATTTCATATATACCTTCTTCTTCATCAAATACTTTAATAATATTAGTAGTAAAAACATCTTTATAATACATTTTGCCTTTATTACTTTTAAACATACTATTAACTCTTGAATCATTCTTGTACAAACTAAGATGTCCTTTTGTATATATTTTTTCATAATTTTCTAATATATCATTAGTAATGAATTTTCTAATATTCCCAAAAATCATATCAAAATCACAATATCCCCAAAAGTCATACTCTTGAAGATATTCTTTAAATATATATCCGAAAGCAGGTTTATAATCGCAGATTTTATAAGGTCTTTCTAAACATATTTTAAATTCAAATGTTTTCTGAACATATTCTTTAAAATCATTAAAGCTTATGTTTATTATTTTTATATTCTTAGGCACTTTCCCCCAATCGCAATCTGTAAATATAATCCACTCAATTGTATTATTATATTTGCAACTTAACAACCATGTTTTATAATCTGACCTTAATTTTCCAAAATAACAACAGATTATTGCAATACTCTTCATTTTTTCTCCTCACAATCAAACATTTTAAAATCTTTATATATCAAAACTGCTAAAAATAATATTGAAGGATTTTTAAATGAATTTATATACATTCTTTCTGCATATGAATATAATGCAAATAAAGTTATAATATACATTTCAAAATATCTTTTTTTCTTTAATAGTTTTATATAAAGGTACACAAATGCTAGTATAACTATAGTTGTAAATATAAATCCAAATGATAATATTATAAATGAATACATATTATCAAAAGCCAAATTATCTATAAATTCAAAATTTTGAGGAAATGCCCCTGGAGGTATAAAGCTAAAATATGTATTTGATATTCTAAGTCTGTCACTAACAAGTCTATTTATTGTTCTTGCAATTTGTGTATCAAAAAGAAAAGTTGATAATATGTATGTTCCAATAAACATTATTGGAACTACTGCTACTTGCAATTTTCTAATTACTTTTAATACAAAGTTTTTCTTAGTTTTTGTAAATTTATAAGTTGCTGTCCCTATTAAAAATAAAGTAATTATTGCTAATCCCGTTCGTGCATAAAATAAAAAGTATAAGATAATTGCAATTATTTCTATAATAACAAGGTGCCATATTTTAATTTTATTAAATTCACTATATACATATGAACATATTAATGTAAATAAAATTGTAAATGCTGTATTACCATGTACAAAGCCGAAAGTATGTGTTGTAATTCTTTCTCCACTACTTACTTTTATCAAAATTTCATCCTCAATTACTCCTGTTAAAAGTAATAATACTTGTCCAATTAAACAAATAAAATATATTAGGAAAGTTATTCTCATCACTTTTTTTATTGATTTATTTTTCATTCCTATAATTGCTAAAGTTGTAAATATTAGATATTCATATTTCATACCGCTAAGATAATATACTAAGAAGATTCCACTTAATAAGCAAATATGTATTATTCTCTCCTTCACTGAAAATTCCTCGGAAATCCAATAAAAAAGATATATACAGAGACTTGTTGCAGCTAATGCATAAACAATATAATTAATTACATTATATGTAAAATTGAAAGATCTCATATAAAATACAAATGTCGAAATTACCATAAAAATGTAATATGCATTATATTTATTTATTTTCATTGTTTACTCCTTTCTAATATCTGCTTTTTTTACATTTTCATTAAATAACTCTATTAATTTTGAATAGTGTTTCTCTACTGAATATTTCTCTTCTATAGCCATAAGATTATTCTTCCCTAATTTTAATACCAGCTCTTCATCATCCATTTTTAAAATGTTTTCTACAATCTGGTCAATATTTCCTAATTCAAATAGAAAACCATTTTTACCATCTTCTATTGTTTCAGTTAAGCTACCTATTTGGGTTGCAATTACAGGTTTTCCATATGCGAAACTCTCCAATATTGTATTTGGTAAATTTTCATACCATATTGAAGGAACTAATACAAATCTACTTTTACTAATAATTTGTTCTAGCTCCTCTCCTAATTTAAATCCCAAAAATTCAATATTGCTTATTTTTTTATCTTTAATATATTCTTTTAATCTCTGAGCTTCTTCTGTTGTATCATCTCCAACTATCTTTAGAGTATATCTTTCACCCAATTTTTCATATGCTTTTATTATGTATTCTACACCCTTTTCAGGAGTTATTCTTCCAAAATATAGACCATAACTTCCCACTTCTATTTTTTCTGCTTCTATTTTTTTGTTTGTAAATGTTGGTATATTATATATTTCTGGTTTGCTAAATCCATTTTTCTCCAATTTGCTTTTCAAATATTGTGTTGGTGATACTATAGCATCTAATTTGTCATAGATTTTTATTAGGTTATGTATTTTCATTGAAAAAACTCTTATTAGTGATGCAAACATAGAACCTTTAACGCATTTCTTCTTTATACATGATTTATATCCTTTTGCTAAGCAATCTTCACAAATTTTCCCATCATATAAAAAATCAAATTTTGGACATAAAAGAAAATAATCTGATAGTCTTAGAACAACTGGTTTATTCATTTCTTTTGCACCTTTAATAACACTTGGTGACAACTTGTTAACAAAATGTATAATATACACTATATCTGGGTTTACATCTTTTATTATTTCTTTTATTGCTTTTTTTACCTCGAAAGAATATATACTTCTTGATAACATTTGTAATATTGTTTTAGGTGTCTTTTTTACATCATCATAATATACTGAGTCTTTATTTCCTATAGGATTTACAAAATATTTATCATATTTTGTTTCTAAGTTTTTATTAGATCTAATTGAAAAAGGAATAACTTCATGTCCTTCTTCTTCAAACTTTTTTGTAATATTAAACATATATTTTTCTGGTCCACCTGAAATAAAATACCTATAGTTGACTATTAATATTTTCATATTATATAACTCCCTATTCTAAAACCTCTATTAACTATCCTTCATTTGCCCATTTATATCTTCATCGACAATTTCTTCCCCAGTTCTTCCTTTTAATGCTTCTTTTGATTTTTCTGATAGTCCATCATTTATTTCACAATTCATATCACATGTTGAACATTTATCTAGTTCTTCCTTCGTTACTTTTCCATCCCTAAAGTCTCTTACGATTTTATTTTCAAACATTGAGTATTTTTTATCTTTGAAAAATCTAAAAAATTTATGTTTTAATACCCAAAGTATTGGTTTCCATATATATTTATGCATTGCTGGGCTTACAGAACCTATCATCCAACATTCTCTATCACAATGTCTAACTTTTGTTCTTACTTTTTCTGCTTGATTAGAATTCCAAAGTTCTTCCCAAGTTTGTTCATTTAGATTTCCCATTACTTCTTTTTCTTTTGTTCCATTACAAGGCATTACATCTCCATATGGATCTATAAAAAATGTATCAAATGCCATATCACATTTTAAAAGTCTTTTTTGTCCAAATATATAATTTATTAATCCATGGTTAAAATATGCTCTAAACCATTTTTTAGGTGAATTTGACTTTAGCAATTCATTTATTAATTTTTCAAATTCTCCTGCTACCATTAATCTATCTTTTATAATGTTCTTTGCTTCTACAAAGTAAAATGAATTATGTAGTGAAGCTGTTGCAAATTCCATATTTAGTTCGTTAGATTTTTCATATAATGCAACTAAATCTTTAGCATTTGCATCTTGTACAGTCATTCCAAATCCAACATCTGGGTGTTTCATTTCCACTAGTTTTTTAAGAGTTGTGTAGCCTTTATTGAAACCATCTTCTAGTCCTCTTATTGTATTGTTTGTTTCTTCTAATCCTTCTATTGAAATTCTTATTCCAACATTTGGAAATTCATTGCAAAGGTCTATTATTCTATCTGTAAAAAATCCATTTGTTGAAATAACTATACGATCTGATTTTTTGTATAACTCTCTAACGATTTCTTTTAAATCTTGTCTTATAAAAGGTTCTCCTCCTGTTATATTTGTAAAATACATTTTAGGTAACTTCTTTATTGTTTCTATTGATATTTCTTCTTCTGGTTTAGAAGGACATTTATATCTATTACACATTGTACATCTTGCATTACATCTATATGTAACTATTACTGTACCATTTAATTTCTTTTCTCCCATTTCACTATTCTCCTATAACTTATTATATTTTATAAGCTCAATGTAAACTATACTGGATATTACACAATATCTTCATTTTCTACATAGCACCTTCTTTCTTAAATACAGAAAGAAATGTTTTAAATAGTATTTTCATATCATAAAGTAATCCTCTATTATTGTAATATTCTAAATCTAATATAAGTCTTTCCTTAAATGTATTTTTGTTTCTTCCTGACACTTGCCAAAGGCCTGTTATTCCTGGTTTACATTTGATTATATATTCATAATAATCTTCCATAGATTTCTTTTCTCTATAAAGATATGGTCTTGGTCCTACCAAACTCATATCCCCTTTTAATACATTTATAAATTGTGGAAATTCATCCAAGCTTGTCTTTCTTAAGAAATTTCCAATTTTTGTAATTCTGTCATCATTTTCAACTTTTCTATAACTTAAGTACTTTTCTCTAAAGTCCTTATCGTCTTTTAATTTTTTCATTAATATTTTGTCTGCATCTACTACCATTGTTCTAAACTTGTATAGCCTAAATGGTTTTCCATTTTCTCCGATCCTTTTTTGCATAAAAAACATTGGGCCATTGTCTTTTGAAAGCTTATTTGCAATAAATACAACTAGCATAATTGGGCATAAAAATATTAACCCCACTATTGAAGCCATGATATCTATTATTCTCTTTGATACAGTATATATATTTACATTATCATTTTCTTGTATATTCATATTTATATTGGCATTTTCTCCATTTAACATATAAATCACCTAAATTACTTTTTACATAGGTAGGCTCTTTTTAATTTTGTATCATTTTTTGTCTAAACTCTATTTCCCCTAAGTAATATTAATAATATATCATAAAGCGACAAAAAGTGCAAGACATTTACTACAATTTGTCTTAGCACTTCTTATCCTTCTTCTGTAATTTCCATTTAGTTTTTAGTTTTGTTTGGTTTTGACATATATTATGTTATTATTTTTGCCAATTTTTAAAATAAAATACATATTTTATATATTCCAGTCAAAGTCTCCATTGACTGTTACTTGTTTGCTTCCTTTTTCTATTTGTCCTATTTCATAAGCATTTATTCCTTGAGCCTTTACATGTTCTATTATTTCTTTTGCTGCTTCTTTTTTTGCAACTACTGTTAGTCCTACTCCTAAGTTAAATGTTCTTAACATTTCTTTTTCATCTACATTTGCTGTTTTCTTTATTAATTTGAAAATATCTAATATTTGATATTTATTTGCATCTATTTTTGCATCTAAATTTTCTGGTAAAATTCTATTTAAGTTTTCGCAGATTCCTCCACCTGTTATATGAGCAAGTCCTGTTATAATGCCTTTATCAAACAAGTCTTTTATTGCTGTATAATAACATCTATGTGGTTCTAGTATTGCTTCTATAAATGTTTTTCCATCTACTACTTCTTCTAATACTTCTGGATATTCTTTCATTACTCTTCTGACTAATGTATATCCATTTGTATGTATTCCACTTGATTCAAGTGAGATTACTACATCTCCTTCTTGTATTTTTGATCCATCTATTATTTTGTCTTTATCTACTATTCCCACTATACTTGATGTTAATATATATGTTCCGTTCTTGTAATACTCCTGGTTGTTCTGATGTTTCTCCTCCTGTTAATACACATCCTTGTGCTCTACATGCCTCTGATATGGCATGTACTATTTTATTTATTGCTGTTTTTTCCATTTTTCCACATATTATTGCATCTTGCACTGTAAGTGGTTTTGCTCCCATTACTATACAATCATTTATTAGATGGTTTATCATATCATATGATACATTTTCTAGTTTATCATATTGTGCTGCTATTAATTGTTTTGAACCTGGTTCTTCTGTTTTTAATACTAATACTGGATTTTTGTATTCTTCAAATTTTATATCATATAAAGAAGAAAATGCTCCTATTTTATTTAATACTCTTTGGTTATTTGTTTCTAGTGCATCTGCCATTGCCTTTTTTGTTTCATTTGCTAGGTCTATGTTTACATCATATTTCATGCCTTTTTCCATAGTTTACCTCCGTAGTTTTTAATATTGTTTATTATATTATTATATGCAAATTTTGTCAATATATTGGAAAATTTTGGAGAAGACATTTGTGTAATAATTCAGCTTGAGGAAATTATAACCTACTTTACAAGCTCTTTTTAACTTTGAATCTGTCTTTACATTCCAGTTTGTTTAGATTATTGCTAAGTTTACGAAAGTGCTACTAGAGCAACTAAAGCACTTACATTCGACGATCTTTACATTATTACGCGAGGCATTTGAGTTACAGCGGTAACATAGCATATGCTTTACATTCGACGATCTTTACATTATTACAATTTGCATTATCTCCAAATACTTCTTCACCTTCCTTTACATTCGACGATCTTTACATTATTACAGGTTGTCTGACAAAATTAAGACACAGACAGACAACTTTACATTCGACGATCTTTACATTATTACGAGATTTAGGTTTAAAGAGTTCTACTATCTCTAGTCTTTACATTCGACGATCTTTACATTATTACTTAATAACAATAAAAACTTTATTGAGAAAAAATCCTTTACATTCGACGATCTTTACATTATTACCTAACTCTATATACTGTTCTATTATTGTTGTTTCTCTTTACATTCGACGATCTTTACATTATTACTGGTTACTTTCTATCCATTTATTTACACGATTTTCCAAGGCTATTTCTGTCTATCCCATATTTATTGCACTACAAAATGCAATTTTTCTAAAGTTTGAAATCAAATTTGTTGATTTTAAGCTGTTTTTTTAATCTGTCGATCCTCTTATATTTTTACATTATTACAGGTCGACAGATTTTATATCTGAACTATTACTTCTTTTTGTTTTACTAATTCTTTAAATTTCGCAGAATCTTCTTTGCTTCCTACTATATCTCCATAATGTGTTGGAATTACTATTTTTGCATTTATTGTATTCGCAAGTTTAGCAGCTTCCTCATAATTCATCGTATATGTCCCACCTATTGGAATTAATGCTACATCACACTCTATATTTTGTATTTCTTTTATATTGTCTGTATCTCCTGCAATGTAATATCTTATCCCATCTAAATTAATTACATATCCGAACCCACCCTTCCTTCTTAGGATGAAAGTCTTTATTTTCATTATATGCATATGTTGTTTCAAATTCAATATTTCCTACTCTATATTTATTATCTGGTCTTACTATAAATAATTGTTTTTCATCTTTTACTATTTCTAGTGCTTTTGTTCTAGCACTTTCTATAGTAATTATTATAGAATCCTCTTTAATTACTTTCATAATGTCTTCTTCTGAAAAATGATCATAATGTGAATGTGTACAAAATATATAATCTGCATCATTATAATTTTTTTCTATCTTAAAAGGATCAACATATATCGTTTTATCTCCTTCTATTTTTATACTACTATGGCATAAAACTTTTGCTTTATTTTCCATAAATTCCTCCTCAATTTAATTCATTTACTTTAAATCTTCCTCCACATTTTCCACATCTATATTTTTTTGTGAAGTTTCTATTATATCTTTGCCTATAAAAATTCTGTCCACACTTAATACATTCTATTTTATACTTATATTTTGTTTTCTCATCATAATCTATATTGCTTTTTTCATAGTCCTCTTTTTTATTTCCGAACTCTAGATATATCATATCCAAGTTTTGAATTTATGTATTTTGCATATTCTTTGAATTTCTCACCATGGTTACTGCAATATGGCATACAATGTATGAGTTCATGCATTATTGTGTTTTTTATTATTTTCTCGTCAAGTTCCATTACCCAAGGACTTATTTCTATTAAATGCTTATTATATCTCCAATACTTTATATATCGCTTTCTTTTTATTGTCTCTATATATCTTGAGGTTTCATCTGGTTCTAACTGTTTACAAGCTCCATATCTTTTATTGTTTCTTTTAGATATATTTATTTCTACATTTCCACATTCTAATGTATTTATTCGAATATCTTCTAATTCTTTTAAGCATTCTTTATATAATTCACTAAGTTTTTCTTCCATAATGTTTTTCCTTATTTATATTTTTTAACAATAACTATACTTTTTCCCTTTTTATTACTGCCTGCAACACTATCTATAATAAATTTTCCTTTTCCTCTTATTGCCAATATCTCTTTCTCTTTTATGATCTTAGAACTCTTTGTCTCAATCTTAGAATTTATAAAAACTTTTTCTTGAGATAAAATTTCCTCTGATTTCCCTCTAGAAACTCTTGCAATTTCGGAAATTATATTATCTAATCTCATTGAAGAAACTGTTATTTTTATTTCCTCAAATTCTACTTCTTTTACTTCTATTTCTTGATAATTAATAACTTGAATAATTGCTTTGCTGAATCTTACAAGCTCTTGTAAAAAACATTTAATATATTCCGCATTTTCAGCAAGCACGATTATGTATGCTGTATCTTCAAATACAATTATATCTCCGATTCTATTTCTATTTAATCCTGATTTCATTGTTGCCCCTAAATAATCTCTATGTGTATATTTTCCCTTCAATTCTTTTGGAAGCTTAATCTTTATTGCTTTTATCATATTCTCTAAATTCTTATTAACTATATCTATATTAAATTTTTCTGGATATATTATAAGTACATTTCCTTCTGCTTCTTCATATCCTCCAAAGAAAAGATAATTTTTAATTTTGTTTTTATTAAGCTCTTTTTGTATAATATCTTTCTGATATACTGTTAAAAATTCAGTACATACTATTTTATTTCTCGTTTTACTTAAATTTATTTTATCTAATACTTTTGCAATAATTAATTTATCTTCTATTTCCATCGTTTATTTCCCTCTAAGCTTAACAGTTCTTGTTTTATTTCTATTCCTGTTTTATCCTCTGTATATGCGGAAAATCCAGTAAGCTTACCATTACTTCCAATTACTCTATGACATGGAATTACTATAAGTAAGTTATTCTTTCCAATAGCATTTGCTACTGCTCTTACAGCCTCTGGATTTCCTATATTTACTGCAATTTCTTTATATGTTACTGTCTCCCCATATTGTATCTTATATAATTCTTCCCAAACATTTTTCTCAAATGTAGTACCTTGAAGCACATATTTTATATCAAATTTCTTCCTTTTTCCTGAAAAATATTCTTCTAATTGTCTTTTGCATTCCAGCGTGGCTTTATTAGAATTTTCTAGTTTGATATCATTATTCTTAATCAATTCTATCTTAACTATTTTATCTTCTTTTGCTTCTATTTGTATTTTTCCTATTGGTGAACAATAAATAGAATTACATATATTATTATTTATAAACTTATTTATTTCTTTTTCTAGTTCTTTCCAATTTTTCACTCTTTTAAGATTAGTTTCTTTGTCTTTATTTACAAGTGATGTAAATAGTATTGCTCTTATTCCCACTCTTTCTACTGATTCACAATGTTTTATTGCATCATCTATCATAATATCTATTCTATTTTCTATACAAGCTTTCGCCTTGTCTTTTGCACTAAATACTACTTTGTCATACTGTACTTTATTTTTTGCTAGATGCTTTAATGTTATTTCAGTTACACCTTTTCCGCTCTTCTTCCCCTCTAGATGTTATAAATACTATTTTATGCCCATCATTTTTTAATTTATCTATCACATTTACTGCATTTTTCTTAATTTTTAATTTCTCTAGTCTACTTGTTAAATATGTGGCCATAAATTTTCTAATATTTTCTGTTGGTATTTCTCCTCTCATAACTTCTTCAATATGCTCTATAACTTCCTGACCACCTTCATAACTTAATATATCTTTTTCTAGATCTTTAGTTGTTTCTACTAATGTATCATCTATATCTATTCCAATATTCATATCTTCTCCTTTTAATTATTTTATCATACTTTATATACTATAATTAGTAATTAAAACTTCTTCTGTTACATTTGCTTTACTTTTTGAGTGATAATTCGAGTTATCATAATTGTAATCTAAATAATTAATATTATATTTGTTTGCTATTGCCCAATCTATTAGAATATTGTTTTTTTCTCCTCTATGTTGAGTTACATTTGAAAGAGCAAATTTTATATTCTTTTTATTTAATTTATCTATATATTTTAATAATTCTTTTTCATCTTTTTCCGTCCAATTATTATTTTCATTATAACTTGCATCTCCTAAAAAATATGGTGGGTCAAAATAGCAAAAATCTTCTGATGTTAAATTATCTATCTTGAATTTTTTAAAGTCAATATTTACAAACTCTACATTTTTACTTCTTAATTTCTCACAAAAAGCTAGTAAATTCTTTCTTATAGAAGCATTAAAATCTCTTTTTCCTACTGGTACATTAAATTCCCCAGAATTATTAAATCTAATCTGATGGTTAAATCCATATATAATTAATGTTAAAAACTTAAATGTTTTCTCCTCAGACTCTTCTTTAATTTTATTATAATCTTTTCTTAACTTTAAATATTTGTCTTTATTATAACTTCCTAAACCTGTAGAACTATTACATTTATAGTACTTATATCCATTTATATAGGTGTTGCTAAGATTATACTGTGATATAATATCATTCAATTTATCAATAATTTGAGTATATGAATATGTTTTAAATAAATTTAAAACATTTATTAAGTACTTCTCTTTATCTACAGCTATTACTTTATTGGCATTTATATTAACCCCTACATTTCCTCCACCACAAAAGTAATCAACAAAAGTATTTACTTCTGTAGGAAATCTCTTTGTTAGCTGATCTAATAATTTATATTTACCTCCAACATAGTTTAAAGGAGATTTTGCAAATTCATTATTAATATTTAAATTATAAGAAACTTCCTCATTTTCTTGCTTACAAACCTCACATAAAAATAATCTCTCTTTATGATTTTCAATATTTGTTTTTCCTGTTGTGAAAAAATTGAAATCTTTTTCAAAAACTTTCACTTTTCCTTTTTTATTTAATATTTCTAATATTTCTGTATCTGATATTTTTGCTTGAGATCTTGCATTTCCCTTTTGTCCCATATTATTATATGAAACAATAATATACTTACAATTACAATGTTCAATTAAATCCTTAAAAGCATTTGAAGCTTTATTAGTGCAATAGTTACTCTTTATATTGCTTCTATCCATCTTCTTTGCAACACCATATACTTTAGGTTTCTTCCATTCTGCTACATTTTCTAAAAGATGATATGCATCGCCATATTGCCTTGAATTATATGGTGGATCTATATACGCTATATCAGCCTGTATCTCTTTCATCAATTGGTTTGAATCTAAATTATATATTTCATTCTTAATGCCTTTACTTTGCTTAATGTCTAAATCAAACATTTCAAAACTGTCTTTTAAATTTTGTTTTTTTCTATATGCATCATAATGCCCCACTGTATTTGCAATTCTATCCATAGAATACAATAAGCTTGTAATTAATATATATTTTTCTCTTTCATTAATCTTTTTATCTTTGCTCTTCTTTTCTATATCTTCTCTTATATACCCAATCCTTCTGCAATCATTTTCACTAAAATATGTATTTTTATATGTTTTTGAAAAATAATTATCTTTAGGTTTACTAAGACTATTATATTCTTCAATGATTTTCTCTATTTTCTTTTCACTAAATCTTTCATTTCCTAAAAATGCTCTATATACACAATAATTTGACTTTAACATATCATTTATATATACTTTTTTACCTTTTTCATAAAAATAATTTGCTACTACACCAGTACCTCCAAAAACATCAAAAATAGAATGAAATTCTTTACAATTTTTTTCTATTGTTTCATTTATAAAATCTAATAATTTATATTTACTTCCTAAATATCTACGACTACTAATATTTAATTTTTTCATTTGCATTTCCTTTCTATGCATCTAATGCATCGCTTTTCTCATTATATAAATAAGTATAACAATAGTCAATTATTTTTTCAAAAATATTGATTTCTTTTCTAAAAGATTATAAAATACTTATAAGTTAAAATGTTTGGAGGAATTACTATGCCAAAGTGTTGGAGTTTAAGTACTACTATTCGAAACCCCAAAAGAAACATTCCTTTTCTTAGAGTACTTAATGAATTTGAAGGAATTGAATTTAATGAAGATATTCAATCTGCCTTTTTTAAGCGTTTAATTCAAACTAAGAATTATAAACCAGAAGATTTACCAAAGGATCTACAGCAATTATTTAAAAAACAAGGTGAACTTACAGACGATGAATTAGAATATTTATTAAGCCAAGTACATTATAAAAATAAACAATACAATGATGATCAAGAAAAAATATACGCAATGAGAGGTAGAACTGCAATAGGTAATTTAAATAAAATGGGACTTGCAGAGGCAAAGCAAAATACTCCTGTTAAAATATTTGATTTAGGAAAAAGTATGCTTTCTGATTCTATTGACTTTGAAAATATTGTATTTAAATATCTTTTAAAATGGCAATTAAATAATCCTATAGAGCGTGGCTTTTCAAAATTTGATATTATCCCATTTATAGGAACATTGCATGTTATAAATAAAGTTAATATTTATTGTTATGAAAATAATATGAAAGAAAAGGGACTTTCTTCTGAAGAATTTGCTCTTTTTATCCCTACACTCACAAATTATAAAGATATTGATGATACAGTATGCAAAATAATAGATTTTAGAAAAAAAGCTGAATCTCTTCCACTACCAGAAAAAAAAGCTTTTATTAATGATTTTTCTAGACAGTTTGTCATAGATTTCTTTAATATTGATAAAAATGATACAGTGACTATTGATACATGGATAAACAATTTATATGATTACGGAGATTCTATAAGAAGATATTTTAGGCAAACAGGTCTAGTATATTATAGAGGAAATGGTTACTATACTGATTTATCTCCTTCAAGAATCGTTGAAATAAATTCTATCTTAAAAACATTCAATGGCTCTTCATTACATTTTGACAGTGCTGATGAATATATCAACTATCTTGGAGATATTTCTTTGCCTGATTTACCTTGGGAAAATATTGAAACATTAAATCAGATATATAAAAATTTAATTTCTCAAGCTAATCATTTGCAGAAAACAATTGAAAATCAATATGAGAACCAATCACTACATTCATATTCCTTTATTGATAAAGTCTTTAATAATTCAAATGAAGCAAAATCTGAAATTTCTAAACTAAGAGAAAAAATTAATATTTTAAGATATGATTTGTTCATATTAAAAGAACGCAATTTAAAGAATCTTAATTCTTATATTGAAAAATTAGATGCTTTAGCTAATAGGCGCAGAAGCACTTCTAGTCAAGATCCTTTGTTTCTAGAACAATACTCTGCACTATCTCTAATGGCTCTAGATGATGCAATGGAAATTCATCCAAACTATACTTTAGGTGATGATAATCTTCCTACCTTTACTGCACAAGGTGACATGCCTGATATTGAGTGTTACTACGAAACATTCAATATGGTTTGTGAAGTTACTCTATTAAAAAGTAAAGACCAATGGTTCAATGAAGGTCAACCTGTAATGCGACATTTTAGAGATTTTGAGGATAAAAGTTCTAAAGATAACTACTGTTTATTTATTGCTCCGCTATTACATAGAGATACTGTAAATACTTTTTGGATGAGTGTAAAATATGAATATGAAGGTTCAAGACAAAAAATTATTCCTTTTTCAATAGCTCAATATAATTCTATTTTAGAAATTGTTTTAGAACTTAATAATAAAAACTATAGAGTAAAACATACTGATTTGAAAAAACTTTTAGAAAATTTATATAATAGAAGTAATTCTGCTTCAAGTTGTGATGAGTGGTTACTTGATTTTGATAACATAATAAACAATTGGAAGTGTGAATTAATTAGTAATTTGTAATAGCAAAACAACTGCAAGAATTAAAATAGTTCTTGCAGTTGTTCTTATATGCTCTCATTTTAAAGCTTTTCTGGCTCACCATATTCCATTCCAAATGTTTCTACTGTTACTTTTTTCATCACTGGTGGTTCTACAGGTCTATCCTTCCCTCCACCAAAACTACTTCTTGTTATTACTCTTGATTTTACTATTTTATCTACTTCATCCATTCCCTCTATTACACTTCCAAATGCTGCATATTTTCCATCTAAAAATTCTGAGTCATCTGTTACTATAAAAAATTGTGATCCAGCACTATCTGGGAGCATACTTCTAGCCATTGATACAATTCCTCTTACATGTGATATGTTATTTTCAAATCCATTTTCTTTGAATTCCCCTTTTATTCCATATCCTGGTCCACCCATTCCAGTTCCTTCTGGATCTCCTCCTTGAGCCATAAATCCTGGTATTGTTCTATGAAATATTAATCCATCATAAAATCCTTTCTTGATTAATGATATAAAATTTTTTACTGTTTCTGGAGCTTTATTTGGGTATAGTTCTATTTTTATTATTCCTCCATCTTCCATTTCTATTGTTACCACTGGTTTATTTTCCATTTCTTCTTTTCCTCCTTATTTATTTTTCTTCCATTCTACACACATTTCTTTTACTTTGCATTCTTCGCATTTCGGATTTCTTGCAATACAAATATTTCTTCCATGCCATATTAGCAGATGGTTTATATCTTTGTAGTCTTTCTTTTCAAATATTTTCAATAAATCTTGTTCTATTTTTTCTGGTTCTTTTTCATTACTTAATCCCATCTTATTTGCTATTCTTTTGCAGTGTGTGTCTACTGCTATTCCTTGTGCATCTCCAAATGCTTCTAGCATTACTACATTTGCACTTTTTCTTCCTACTCCTGGAAGTGATACTAATTCTTCCATTGTCTTTGGAACTTGACCACCAAATTTTTCCACTATCATCTGTGCACAGGCTTTTATATTTTTTGCTTTGTTTTTATAAAATCCACAAGGGTGAATTAGCTCCTCTAACTCTTTTATATCAATTCTTGCAAAATCTTCTGGTGTACTATATTTAGAAAATATACTAGGTGTTGTTTTGTTCACTCTCTCATCTGTACATTGTGCTGATAACATTACTGCAACTACCATTTCAAATGGAGTCTTAAAGTCTAGACTGCACTTTGCATCTGGATATGTTTCTTTTAATATTTTTACTAATTCATTTGCTTGTTTTTTCATAGAATTATTCCTTTCTACATTTTACTCAAGTTTATTTTTCTGACTTTATGCACCTTTTTTATGTTATCATAATATAATAACTCATATAGGAGGTAAGATATTATGTTTAAGCTTCTTAAAAAGACTTTTGCAGTATGTATGATAGGGTTTGGGCTTGGAATGCTTTTTGTATTATTACTTCCATTATGTGGTTGGCAATTTATAATTGGTGTAATTATAATTATTGTAGGTCTAATTTGGTTATCATCTTAAAGGAGTGTGGATTTATATATGACAATTGTTGTAAAAAAAGTTCCTAAATTTTTGCGTGGATTTGTCAAATTTATCTTTGGCATAAAAGACTAATACATAAAAAGAGTAGATTTCATTCTACTCTTTTTATCCTATACTCTATTAACTTTTCCAGAGCGTAAACATTTTGTACATACTTTTATTCTCTTTGTTTGACCATTCTCCATTACTTTAACACTTTGTAAATTTGGTTTCCAAGTTCTTTTATGTCTTTTACTAATGTGAGAACGAGTTATACTTAGTTTATTTCCGTGACTTATTGTTTTTTCACAAATTGCACATTTTGCCATTTTATTTAGCACCTCCAATTTTGTTTAATAGACTGACTGGTATATATTATAATACAAAATATTTGAAATTACAAGTATTTTTTAAAATTTTTATGAATATTCCTATAGTCTTTAAGTTATAATATACAGTTGTGAGGTGATATTCTTGACCAATATAAATTGTTTGCAAAATTGCATTTATCAAAAAGATGGTAAATGTTCTTATGAAAATATAGTTAAAAAAACACTTACCATTATTGATTCAGACTGTGCATATTTTTCACCTAGAGAAGAAAAATAGCTTTATTTAAATGTAATTTTACCTTCATTTTCGAACATAGTCTTTCTAACATTTATAATTATTTTTCCATCTAAAATATTATCTGTAATATTATCTTCTATAATTGTCTGAATTGCTCTTCTTAGTGGTCTTGCACCATAATTTTTTTCTGTGCCATTTTTTATAACATATTTTTTTATGCTATCATCTATATCTATTAGAATTCCCTGTTTTTCTAATCTTTCTTTTAGATTATCTACCATCAAGTCTACTATTTTTTCTATATCTTCATCTTCTAACTTATGGAAGACTATAATTTCATCTATACGATTTATAAATTCTGGTCTAAACTCTTTTTTTAGTTCTTGCATTATATCCTTTTTAGTATTTTCATAGTCAACTTTTTTCTTATCTTCATTTTCTCCTATATTAGAAAATCCAAGCTTCTTGCTTTCTGTTATTAGTTTTGCTCCAACATTTGATGTCATTATTATCACTGTATTTTTAAAATTTGTAACTCTTCCTGTACTATCTGTAAGTCTTCCGATCTTCTAATATTTGAAGTAACATATTCATTACATCTGGATGGGCTTTTTCTATTTCATCAAATAATACTATTGAATATGGCTTTTGTTTTACTTTTTTTGTTAAGTAACCACCTTCATCATATCCTACATATCCAGGCGGAGAACCTATTAATTTGGAAGTTGAATGCGATTCCATATATTCTGACATATCTACTCTTATTATAGATTCTTCTGTTCCAAACAAAACTTCTGCAAGTGCCTTTGATGTCTCTGTTTTTCCGTACACCAGTCGGACCTAAGAATAAAAACGAACCTATTGGGCGATTTGGATCTTTTATTCCGGACTCTTCCTCTCCTTATTGATTTAGCTACTGCCTCTATTGCCTTATCTTGTCCTACTACTCTTTTGTGAAGTTCTGATTCTAAGCTCTTTAGTTTTTCATTTTCATCTTGAGTAATCTTCTTTACTGGAATGTTCGTCCATTTTGCTATTACTTCTGCTATGTTTTCCTCATTTATTATTGTTACAGACCTTACATTTTCATCATTCCATCTTTCTTTTTCTTTATCTAATTTTTTTGCTTGTTTTTGTTCCTTATCTCTAAGCTCAGCTGCTTTTTCAAACTCTTGAGCAAGTATAGCTTCTTCTTTTTGATTTCCTATCCTCTCTAATTCTTCTTCTAATGTTTTTAACTTATCTGGTCTTGTATATTTTATCATTCTAGCATTTGAAGCCGCTTCATCTATTACATCTATTGCTTTATCAGGCAAAAATCTATCTGAAATATACCTTACAGACAAGTTTACTGCTGCATCTATTGCTTCATCTGTTATTTTTACATTATGATGTGTTTCATATTTGTCTCTTATCCCTGTAAGTATTTTTATTGTATCTTTTATATCTGGTTCTTCTATTGTAACAGGACTAAACCTTCTTTCTAAAGCTGAGTCTTTTTCTATATATTTTCTGTATTCATCTATTGTTGTTGCTCCAATTAAGCTGATTTCTCCCCTTGCAAGTATAGGTTTTAATATATTTGCTGCATCTATTGCTCCTTCTGCTGATCCTGCACCAACTATTGTGTGTATTTCATCTATAAAAAGAATAACATCTCCTGCTTTTTTTACTTCATTTAATGATTTTTTTATTCTTTCTTCAAAATCTCCTCTGTATTTCGAACCAGCTATCATACTTGATATATCTAAGTTAACTATTCTTTTATTTCTAAGCATTTGTGGAACTTCTAAATTAGTAATTTTACTTGCTAGTCCTTCTGCTATTGCTGTTTTTCCGTACTCCTGGTTCACCAATTAAGCATGGATTATTCTTAGTTCTTCTTGTTAATATTTGTATTACTCTGTCTATTTCCTCTTTTCTACCTATTACTGGATCTAATTTTCCGTTCTTTTGCAAGTTTTGTTAAGTCTATTCCAAATTGATTAAGTGTAGGTGTCTGAGAAAAACTTGTGTCTTTTTTATCTTTCTCTATTTTATTTTTTATTTTATTTTCTTCTGATGCATTTTCACTTATCACTTTCAATATATCTTCATAAATAGTTTTTATATTTGCATTTAAGTTTACTAATGTACGAACAGCAATGCTATCCCCTTCTTTTAGTATTCCGAATTAATATATGTTCTGTTCCCATATATTCTGAATTTAATTTCTTAGCTTCCAATGATGCGTTTTCTAATACCTTTTTTGTCCTTGGTGTAAATCCTAATATTTTCTTTGCTTTTAACTTTCCGTGGTCCTATAAGTTCTTCTATTTGAGTATATATTTTATCTGGTGTAATACCTTGTCCTTCTAATACTTTACTAGCAACTCCTGTACTCTCTTTAGACAGTCCATATAATAAATGTTCTGTTCCTATATATTCATGTCCTAGACTAACTGTTATTTCATTTGCATATTCTATGGCCTTTTTTGCGCTCTCTGTAAATTTGTATGTCATTTTTTCCACCTCTATTTGGTTATTATACCAAATTTTATAGCAATTTCAATACATACGACAAAACTTCTTATTTTTTGTAAGTAATTTATTAAACTGAATGTTCTTCTGTTTTATTATGTTCACACATTTGATGTTGTATTCCAGATATCGAATGTGTACAAGGAATTTTTCCTGTTGAATTACACTTAACACAATTTGTAGGTACTAAAGAATTCTTATACCAATCATTAATTATCTTATCATTATTACCATCAGTACAAATTATGTTTGAATTTACTGTAGAATTAGAAGCTGGCAAAGTATTAGATAAATACATTGCGGTATATCTATATGGCTTACATCCATCACATGAAGCTTCATTAAAGGCTCTCATCCAATAAAATGTAGCATTGCAATCAGGACATTTAAGAGCATTAGGACCCACACTAGAAATCTTTTTTCCATGCATATAACAAATTAATTGCACATTAAATGCACCGACCGACTGCCAGAAACATGATTTTTCTTATGTTTACATATGCCGAGTACCATCACAAAGATTACAATCTACAAATCCACTGCAAATCTGTCCGCTTCCATCACACCAAGTTTTTGTAGCTTTATAATCACTATATCCAAACAATTTGTCATCTGATTCATCATATGCCCATACTCTAAATATATATTCTGTTATTTTTTCTAAATCTCTTGCTACCATATATACATATCCATCTTCTCCTAGTATATATTCTGTATCTTGTTTATTTTGCTCTATCATTGATGGTCCCCAAGTTAATTTATAATTTAAGTTATCTCCTTCTGAATCTGTTGCTTTAAATTTTACTGTAAATGAATATGAATTCACACCCGATACTGATACATCTGTTACTATTGGTGCTGTATTAGTTTTTGTACTATTTGTACTTTGCTTTACTTCTGATACATTTCCTGCTCTATCTCTTGCAGTTACTCTTAAATCATATTCTTTGCCTGTCTGTAATCCTCTATATGTATATGTTCCACCTGTTTGTCCGTTCTTCTATTTCTATCGTGTCATCAACCATCCAATTTGATGTTCCATATAATCTATGTTGAAATGTATAACTATGTATTCCTGATAAATTATCTATTCCATTTGCTTTTACAACTATTGTATATGATGTAGATTTCTGAACTATAAAACTTTCTATTATTGGTGCTATACTATCTTTTTTTATATCTCTTTCTGCCATTTCTGATTCTCTTCCTGCTCTATCTATTGTTATTGCTTTTATTTTATATATTCCATCTGCTCTTATTTCTGTTGTTACTGTTGACCTTCCTTCTGTTATCCAGTTTATATTATCTTCTGACTCTCCTTCTGGTATTACTTTATATTTTATCTTTGCTGCTCCTGCTCCATTATCTGCTCCTCCTTGGATAACTATTTGCATATTTGCTCCATACCATTCTCCATCTCCTGTGGTTCCATTTACTGTTATTATTGGCTTTTCTGGTGATGTTGTATCTATTTTTATTTCTTCTGTTGTTACTGTTGACTTTTCTCCTCCACTATTTTCTGTATATGCTTCAATTATTGTTATTCCTTCATTTGATATTGTTCCTACTTCTGCTATTGTATTACTTGATGTTCTTTCACTTTCTCCATTTATTCTATATTTTAATTTTAAATCTCCATATATCTGATCTGCTATATAACTTATTTTTACTTTTACATCTCCCATATACCAACCATTACTTTCCTGTGTTCCATCTAACTTTTCTATTATTATGCTTGGCTGCGGAAGTGCTTTCTTTGTTTTTAATATTATTCCATTTTCTGTTCCATAAGCTATATTTCCTGCCTCATCTCTTGCATTTACATATACTGTATAACTTGTATCTGATTTTAATCCACTTACTTGTATTTCTTTCTCCCTTGTACTTCCCAGTAATTGTTCTTTTCCATCTACTATTCCATAATAGTCATATGTGACAGTAGATATATCTGCACTTTCTCTTTCTATTTTTAATATAAATCCGTCTTGTTTTAAATCTTCTTCTGTTGTTTGTTTTAATACTGGTGTTGGACTTGGTGGTGTATTATCTGCTTTTACTGTTATAGTTACTGGATCTGTTATATTTCCCGCTCTATCTTGCACTCTTACTATAGCTGTCTTTATTCCATCTTCTGTTATCTTCATTATTGTTTTTATATTTATTGCATTTCCTCCTACTTGCTCATTCTCTCCTTTCATTTCGTTTATTTCTGGTATGAAATTTGAAGATATTTCTTCTTCTGTTGGTATATAGTAATAGTAGCCTGCTATTCCTGAAGCATTATCTTTTGCATTTTTTAAACTTATTCCTACTTCTCCTCTATACCAACCATTCTCTCCTTTTGTTCCTGTTATACTTATATTATTTATTACTGGTGGCTCACTATCTATTAGTATATCTTGTCTTACTATTTCTGATTCTCCATCATTTCCATCTACCGCATATGCATATATACTTGTTATTCCTTGTAATGCTATTTCTATATCTTTTCCTAAACTTCCATTTATTTGGTCACTTGCTGTTATCTCTAAAGCTGGATCTTCTTTCCATCTACTTGTTGTGTAATATATTTTGCTTGTCTTATCACCAACAGCTGTTATTCTTACTGTTACTTTGCTTTTATACCAGCTCGATTCGGCTTCTACACTAGGATTTATTATTTCTATCTTTGGTGCTGCAATAGTACTTGATACTCGTACCCATGCGTATCTTAGCTTTCCTTTATTTGATGTTGCTCTTATTGCATACCATCCTGTTTTAGCTGCCTCATATTCTAATGTTGATGTTTTCTCTGATTTAACTATTTCTCCTTTATATATTACTTCTATACCATTTATTCCTGAAGTATTTTCTGTAGAAACTACTGTTATCTTACCATCTACTTTTGATACTATTAACTCTGGTATTGTCTCTCCATTTTCTTTTCCCAAGTATTCTATGAACTTTTGTCCATAACTTTCATTATAATATAGCTGGAATATATATCCATCTGTTGTTGTCACTATTATATCGTCATTTAGTTCTGCCACTCCTTCTTTTACATTTGCTACTGCTGACTTTATCCATGTTGCTTCCTTACTCATTTCTCTTGCTATCTTTTCTAGTTTTATATTTTCTCCTGTTATCTCTGCTTTTAATATAATACTTTCTCTTAGTTGTTCTATCTGCTCTTTATATTGCAGGATATTATAGTCCTCTGTAGCCTCTGAGCTTACTCTTATTATTCCTTCTTCTCCCGCTATTGCTCTTATTGATACTACTGTTAATATAATTAATAATATTACTGTTACGACAAGAACAATAAGCGTGATTCCACGGTCAGATTTGTTTGGTTTTGTGTTTTTCATTGTTTGGTTTTCCTTTCTTTAGTTTTATGTGATATTTTATTCTTCACATAAGTAAAAGCTTAAAGTGGTAATAACCAAAACCAACCAAACAGACCACTTTAAACTTTTACTTATATGAAGACAGCATTAAATACAAAAAAACACAAACATTACTTATGTCTGGATTGCTGTTTGCAAAACAGACACAATAATATTTGTGTCTTCTATATTTTCATTTATTTCATTGCATACTAAATATCCACTAACACTACCTGTGTGTGTGTGTGTGTGTGTGTGTGTAGAGCCTCAAGGCTCCTAGCGTTTGGTTTTGTATTTTTCATTGTTTGGTTTTTCCTTTTTGGTTTTTTTGCAATTCTTAAATTGCATTTTTATTATATCTATTCTTTTTTCTATTGTCAACATTTTTTGATAGTATTATTTCTTTTTCGTTATTTCTTCCAATTTTTTTGCTTCCTCTTTTTGTTTTTCTAGTGTAATCCAAGCAAAGTATGATGATATAAATTCGCCATATTTTGTGTCATCTTCCTCCATATTATTCCTCCTAAATTCATAAAAAATAAACTTTCTAAGATTATTTTTATCTAATCTTAGAAAGTTATACTTAGTTTAGTTTGGAAATTTTCCAATTATTTTAATTTCATTGAAAGAAGCTTACTTATTCCACTCTCTTCCATAGTAATACCATATACTGTATTTCCGAGCTTCCATCGTTCCTTTTCTATGTGTTATTACCAAAAATTGTGTATCTTTTGTAAATTTTTTAATATAGTCTGCAAATCGATATACATTTACATCATCAAGTGCAGCTTCTATCTCATCTAGCACACAAAATGGTGATGGATTTATTTTTAACATTGCAAAAAGCAAGGCTATTGCTGTAAAAGCTCTTTCGCCTCCTGAGAGAAGTGTCATATTTTGCAATTTCTTTCCTGGTGGTTGCACTACAATTTCTATTCCACATTCTAGTACATTTTTCTCATCTTCTAATATTAAACTTGCTCGCCCCCCACCAAATAACTCTTTAAACACATCTCCAAAGTCTTTATTTATTGTTTCAAATTGTTTTATAAATTGATCTTTCATTATTCCTGTCATTTCTGTAATTACATCTTTTAGTTTTGTCATTGTGTTTTCTATATCTAGTCTTTGTTCACACATAAAGTCATATCTTTTTGAAACTTCTTTATATTCTTCAATTGAATCTACATTTACTGAACCTAAGTCTCTTATTTTATTTCTTAAAGTATTTACTTTTTTTGTTGTTACAGCTACATTTTCTGGTTTCTCATAGCTTCCATCTGCATTATTGGGAGTAAGTTCATATTCTTCCCATAACCTATTTGTTATTCCATCTATCTCTTCTTTTGTCTTATCTCTTTTTACTCCAATTTTTATAATCTCTTCTTTTAATCCATCTAATACTGTCATTTTACCTGTTATATTTTCTTCTGTAGCATCTAATTTTTTACTTTTTTCTTCTCTTGAATTCTTTAGCTTACTTATCTCATTGTCACTAGTATTCATTTTACTGTCTAGTGCTTTTATTTCCTCTTCTAACTCTAGAATTTTGATTTTAAGCGCTTCATTCTCTTTAGTAATATTATCTATACTTAATTGTTTATTTTCGATACTAGTCTCGTTATTCTTAATATCTTGACCAATTCTTTCTACCATTTCATCAATTGAGCTTTCACTTTCATTGAATGACGATACAGATATTTTTAAATTTGTTACATCAAAATTTAAGTCATCTATATATTTCTGATTATCTGAGTTTATCTTTGCAAACTCTGCAATTTCTGCTTTTAGCTTTTCCATATTTTCACTATTTGTAGTAATATCTTTATTTATTTCTTCTATTTTTAATAGATTTTCCTGCTTTTGTTTTTCTATGCTTTCATTTTCTTCCTTTGATTTATCTATTTTTTCTCTCAATTTTGTTATATTTTCTTCTATTGCAATTAATTTTTGCTCATCTGTTGCAAAAGTTATATGTATTTCTTGAAGCTCTTTTCCAAGTGTCTCTAATTCTTCTTCGAATTGTTCTGCTTCACTTTCAATTTTTTCTTTTTCCTCCACCTTTGCTTTTATTTTAGTGTCTATTTCATTTAAATCTTTTTCTAGTTCTTCAATTTTGTTCTTTCTTCCTAATATATTTACTGTTTTTTGGGAATACGAACCACCTGTTATACTTCCTGATGAATTTATTAAATCTCCCTTTAATGTTACTATTTTAAAACTATAACTATTTTTCTTTGCAAGTTCTATAGCTTCTTTCATATCGTCTACTATGACTGTTCTTCCAAGTAAACTTAAAATAATTCCTTCATATTTTTTATCACATTTTACTAAGTCTGAGGCAATTTCTATAGTTCCATTCATTCCAGTTTTGTTTAATTTATCCAACTTTTTTCCTTTAACAGATGTTATTGGTAAAAATGATGCCCTTCCTAAGCTA
>JAAWPK010000011.1 GCA_022799935.1 Clostridia bacterium | reverse complement strand
CTATACAAATTTTAGTATAGTAGTCTTTATATGTACTTATAAATTAATAATCTTTTCTATAATTTCCATATCTTCTATTTTATTAATTCCAAAACATTTCTTGCCTAAGTCTTTTATAGAAGCTCCTAAATGATACATTTCTTTGTTATCTATCACGATAAATCTATCATGGAATTTATTAGTTTTAGCAACTTTTAGAATAGGATATTCTTTATTGAATTTTTTAATATCTAAATTTTCAATATTACTTTTGTCAGATGTTAGGATAACTACTTCCACATTATTTTTCTTTTTAGCTAACATTTTCAAAATACTATCATCAATATAATTATCTATAATCAAAATCTTGTTATTTGCTTTTTTAATAATATCTATTATTATGCTATATGCATCATATATTTGACCATCAAAAAATATTCTTTGCTTAATGTTTTCTTCCAGTTGAAGTTGATTGAAAACTTCATCAAATTTTTTATCATGATCTAATAATTTATATTCCATACTTGTTAATCTTTCAAATACTTGTCCATTCAGCATTAAAAATTTTCTCATTTCTACAAATGCTCTCATTATATTAACACTAACTTTTACAGCAATTTCATTCTTTAGCACTCCAGATAACATAGAAATTCCCTGTTCGGTAAAAACATATGGTAAGTATTTTCTAGTTACTTCTCCATTATTAACTTTTTTATTTAAGGTTCCAAATTGGAACCTTAAATTTTGAAATTCCATTTCAGTCAATTGAAAGCAAAAGTCTTCTGGAAATCTATCTATATTCCTCTTTACAGCTTTATTTATATTTTTAGTTGTGTAATGATACAACATAGCTACATCACTATCTATCATTACCTGTTTACCTCTTATAGTATATATTAAATCTTTTATTTCTTCATTAGTTAATTCGTTTTGAATTTCTAATTTATTTTCTTCCATAGATTCACATCCTTTTCTTACTTTATATATTCTAAAACATTTGTTCTATATTGTCAAGGCTTTTATAATTTTTAATTTTAAAATTTATAGTATTCAAAAGATATAAAGCCACTTTATTTTGTTGTGCTGAATCCATTTCCATGATTTTGCTTGATACAAAAATTATATAAGGATAGTTTGCAAAGTTAATAGTTGTTGTTCTGTATTCTATATTTATTTCTTTTAGCAAGTTATCAAAATATTTATACATTTCTTTTTTATCATATTCTAAATTAGTATGACTATAATTATCACACATACATATTGCTAATCTTAATTTGTTTTCTAAGTCCATATCTTTTATCATTTCTATTACATAATTTATTTTTTCATCATTCATATTTTTTAGTTCCTTTCAATTTTTACTTTTTAGGGTATGGGGTGTAAAACCCATATTGAAATTTGTGCGGGAGTACAAATTCATTGCTTGCTAGGACATAAATTTTGCATTTGGCGTATAGACAAATGCAGTGCTTGCTGGGACAAGGATTTGCAAATTCCAAAATATTGCATTTTTTCTTGTGCCATTTTTTACTTCATCTTTTGTAAAGCTTTCAACCAATTTTATAATATTTCTGTTGGGATTCTAGGTATTAATGTTAAGTAATCTACTATATTTTCGTTCTCAATATATGGACAATTTATAATTCCATCTTTATAAAAATTTTGTTTTATTAGTTCATTATATATAGTTAAAGTAGCATTATCATAATCTCCATTTGCAATTTTTGTATTAGAAAATACAAAATAATCTTCTTGTAATTGCTCTAATTCTTGTTTAGTAATTGCTTCTTTATAAATAAAACCTACATTGTTATTTTGTAAGATTTCATATAGATATTTTATATAATCTTTACTACTTTTCGAGATAAATTCTTCTGTAAATTTAATATTTGTTATCTCAATATTGTAGCTTTTATCTCTTTTAATTTCGATTGTATCAATTAATCTTTTAATCAATTCTTTCTTTGATTTTCTATTTAAACTCTCAAAAATAAATGCAAAACCTAACCTATTTTTAAATATGACTTCATTATCTTCAACATTACAATCCAACTTTTTTAGTAGTTCTATTGTATACTCTTTAAAGTCATTGTTTGGATCTATCTGCTGTTTTTTTCTGCTCAAGTTTTCTATTTCTTTCTTGATTGCATCATTTTTATTGTTAATAGTTCCAACATTTAAGGTAGAACTTAAGTATAAATCTACCAACTTTTTCTCTTGCATTTTTAATTTTTCAATTGCTTTTTCTATATCTTTAATATCCTTTGTTTTAGTAGAATTGCATACTATAATTTCATTATCCATATCATACATATATCTTGTTAATTCGTTCAAAACTCTAGCTAATTTTTGTTCTATCTTATCTGAGCTATAATGTATTCCTTTTGATTTACAATTAGGATTTTTGCAAGTTAAATGATAATATACTTTTTCTTTTGGTGTTCCACTATACTTAAAAGAATTTGTAGAAGATAATATTTTACCACAAGTAGGGCATCTTACAATGCCAGTAAATAAGTGAATATGCTCTCCGTAATTTGAATGTTTATTTCTTTCTAAAACTTTCCTTGTAATATTCCATGTTTCAGTGTCTATAATTGGCTCACAATAATTTTCAACTCTTAAAATATCTTGTGGCTTTCTACAATATTTACCATATTCAAATATGCCAATATAAATAGAATTAGTAAGTATTTTATATACTCTATCAGTTGTCCATTTTCCTGCTTTTAAATAAGCTTTGTTATCTCTCATAGTTGTTGCAATACTTCTAGTTGATTTGCCTTGCTTACATAGTTTAAATATTTCTTTAACAACTTGTGCTTCAATAGGTTCTACTTCTAAATGACCTGTTTCGCTATTTCTAGTATAGCCATAAGGTGCTTTACTAGGGTGTATATGCTTCAAAGCCATTTCTTCCATAGCATGTTTTGTTCTTGCTCCAATTTCTTTGCGTTCTCTTTGTCCAAATACTAAATTCATTCCAAATATCATTTCGCCATTAGCAGTAGATACATCATAAGGTTCTAAAATAAGTTCTATTTTAATATCATGTTCTTCACAATAATTAAGTAGCCAAAAGCCATCATAATTATTTCTAGTTAATCTATCTACTTTAATAGCAACTATTGTTTCAATCTTATGTGATTTAATATCTTTCAACATTCTTTGCATTTCTGGTCTCATTAAATCTTTTCCAGAATGTCCTGCGTCATTGTAAACATCTACAATATCATAATTGTTCTTTTCGCAATATTCTTTTATCATTCGTAATTGTGAATCAATAGAATAACCATTATCTCTTTGGTCATCTGTTGATACTCTTACATAAACTCCACATCTCATAAAATTACCTCCTACTTTACCTGTGAATTTTTTAAGGTTTTGTATAGTAAAATAGTAAAAAAACTTAAAAAAATTTTTATCCTTCTATATGTTTGCTCAAAAAAGTGCATTTTCGCCCCCCTAGTTTAGAAAAAAATTTAAATTTTTTTATTCTCTCATATGTTTCCTAACTAAAACGCATTTTTGCAATCTAAATTTTAAAAATTTCTTATAAAATTGCAAAATAGAAGGTTAAATTTTTAATTTTGTGAGAATTTGTTTAATTTCTTTAATATTATACTTTTGCTTATGTTCTTTAATATAGAATGGCTTATTAGCTATTTCATTTACTTTATATTCTAGTATAGTAAGAGTAGATGGATATGTAATTAAATATTCAGTAGGTTCAATAAGCTGTAAATTAGTAGCCTTTAAATGCTTAATTTTGCCATCTTTAATTGTGTACTCATAGTCTTTAATAATTTCTAGTATTTCATCATTAGGTTTTAAATCTTGTATTACTTCAAACTCAAACATAAAAAATGCCCTCCTTTCTGGAAAGAGAACATTTTGATATTTTTATGAAGTTCAATTCATCTTTTCTAAAAATGAAAAAACTTACGAAACGCTTTAAAGTTCGTAAGTTGCTATAAATTGGAGCTTCCAGGCAGAATCGAACTGCCGACCCCTTCCTTACCATGGAAGTGCTCTACCTACTGAGCTATAGAAGCATTTATACTCATAGTAGCCTAGCATTCTTTTGCTAGACTACATTTCTTCATTATTTATTATCCCTTTTAAGGCTTTTTTTCTAATTCTTTGTATTGCATTATCTACAGATTTTACAGGAGACTCAAGTTCCTCTGCAATTTTCACATAACTATCGCCTTTTATGAATTTCTTTAATACTTGTTTTTCAAAATCGCTTAGCGATTTATCTATTGTATCTTCTACTGTTCTATAATATTCTTTTTTTGTAATAGTATCTAGTGGGTCTTCAACAGTGTTATTATTTATTACATCCATCAATGTCTTATTATTATCATCATCATCATTTGAATTATTTAATGACAAATATGAATTAAGAGGTATATGTTTCTGTCTATTTGATGTTTTTATTGCTGTAATTAACTGTCTTTCTATACACATGTTAGCAAATGTTTTAAACGAGTTTTGCTTGTCTCCTTTATAACTTTTTATTGCTTTATATAATCCTATCATACCCTCTTGAAATATGTCGTCTTTTTCTGCACCAATAATAAAGTACTTGCCTACTTTCATATATACAAGTTCCTTATACTTATTCAAAAGATAATTTAAAGCTTCTTTGTTATCAGAATTGATAAGCGAAATTAACTGTTCATCACTCATTGCACTGAAATCAACATTAAGTTTAAAAAACTGTGTAGCACTTTCCATATGCTTCCTCCTGCTTGTCTTTCTATTGCTATTATATCATAAAGCCCTTTTTAGTCAATAGTTTTATTCGAAATATTAATATTAATTTTTAAGTGGGCAGCCCCCAGAGTTCATTCATACTCTGGGGGCTATCTCACTCATGTACATTCAGAGATTGTACATTGGACATTATTGTCCTCATCTTCGGAACCACTGTCTGGGATTTTCTTATTTTCTTTTAGCTTGTGGATTTTCACTCTGATGACTCTGCGTGTTCCTCTGAAAACAGCTTTTGCAGAACACCAGCCCTGGCGGATAGCAAATACCTCAACTACAACTGCCATTATGCATAACAGTATTCTTACTATCTCTCCAGTAGTAGAACCGCCACAGTCGAATAAAAACTTCGCAATGTCATTGCTCGCGACTAGATTCTTCCTTGCTTCCACAGACTTATCGTAGAACTCACCGTCACCAGGAAGCCAAGTCTGAGGGCCGTTGGCTGTTTCTCGAGTCGTTTTGCCTTCATTTTCGTTGTGAATCACAACGAGCTGTAGGATGGCAAACTCCCCAGCACTCAGCAGGAAGTATGTCATGCCGACAAAACACATAAGTGCAATCAGCACTGCCACAAGGTTTTCAACAATCCGCTTCACTGTGTACTTCATCTTTCTGTTCCTCCTATTTTTTACCCATTTATGGGCTTTTGATAACTTAATTATACCATATATTTATACATTACGCAAATTTTACTTTTTAAAACTTATACTTTTATATTATCTTGTATATCGTTTTCATGAAATTTAACATCTTCTCCAAATATTTTCATCTTTATAGTTTTTACAATTCCATTTACATAGCCATTCTGATTTTCTAGTATATTTTGCAGATCTATTCTATTATTTATATATCCTATTTCTAATAAATACGCTTCTACACCAATATTTGAGTCATAATATAAATTTTTACCAAATTTTGTATTTCTTCCATCTATATATGCTCCTGTCGCAATCCCTCCAGTTTCTCTTAACATATATAAATATGGTGCATACTCTTTTACATCATACATTTCATAACCAAGTTTTATGGCATCTTCTGTAGCTTTTTCAATTTCATTTTCTTTAAATGTCCTCACATATACACCTTCATCTACTTTATAGTTGACATCTATTTTAGAATATCGTGTACTAGCACATTCTACTATATTATCTGCAAAAGCTTTTGCAAAACTTAAATTTATCCTTGTTGGTGCATATATTTCAACGCCACTTTGTGAGTTTGCTTTTTCTATACTATTTAAATGTATGGAAAATACATATTTTGCTTTAGACTTTCCAACTACATTTACTCTTCCATCTTCATCATAAACACTATAAACATTAAATTCTTCGCCTTCACTTCCGATCTCTTGTTATTTTTACTTTTAATCCTAATTCTTCTAATTCTTCTTTTACATCTAAAGCACATTTTAAGGCTAAATTTGATTCATCATATCCACTAGACTGAGCTCCTGGATCTCCTCCTCCATGTCCTGGATCTATTACTATATCATATACATCTTCAGGAAGCTTTGTAGATACTACTTCCATTTTCATATATGGTAATTCTTTTTCTTCTGTCTTGTGTCTATCAAATTCTATATCTATTTTATTATTTTTAGCATTTTTTGTAATAGTGTAATATTCTATATTTTCTCTATAAGTACCTTTATACTCTGTATTATTTCTTATAGTATAATACTTATATGTGTCATCCGAAAATTGGATCTTTATAAACATATAATATGTGTCTATATCTATTTTTTCTAAGTCTATACCCTCATTTATTAATTCTGAAGAAGAAAATATTATTCCTTCTTCATTTATATCATGTTTTAAATTTACTTCTTTTTCATTCTTTCCATTTATTGTATTAAATGCCAGAGAGACAGCTTTTATGTTTAGATTATCTAATTTTAAGTTTCCTTTTATATTTAAATGAGTACCATAAACTATATATTCACTAAGCTCTGCTTCTCTATCCTTTTCTATTTTTGCAAATACTTCTTTTATACCTCTTACTGTATTCACAGTTGAATAGGCTATACATAAGATTATTGCTGTTATAATTATCAATACTATTTTTACTAATAAGCTAACCAAGTTGCCTTTTATACTTTCTTGTTCCATTTTTATGCTTGTCCCTCCACACCTATTATTTCATATTCATATACACATATTATCTTTGTTTTTATATTTATTTGGTCTATTTCTTGATTTATCCTAAATAGCTTTTGTTTTTTTAATTCTAGCTTTAGTTTACTCATATCTACTAATATTTTATCTTCTTCGTTCATTCCGAGTGGTAAGGTTTTATTGGTATTGTCATAATAAGCAATGTTTGTTAAAGCAACTCCTCTAGTTTTTTCATTTAGTTTTATATTATATAAATTTATCTTATCTGAATTCTTTAATTCTTCTATTGCAGATTTAGGATTTATGTATAATATATTATAATCTTTATTATTTAATGGAAAACTACTTGCATAGTAAGCATTTAATGTGCAACCTATATCTGATTTATCTAATGCTTTTTCTAATGAAGACATTATTCTATTTAAAGTTTCTACATATTGCTCATTTTTTGTATTCTTAGTTATATCCAAAATTCTGAACTTATTTTTCTTTATCTCTCTATGTTTTGTATTCCCTAGACTACTGATTTTAGTCTTGTCTTCTGACATTGCTCCAAATATATCAAAATCTTCTGAAGCAAATAATATTTCAGTTTTTAAAGCTTCTTTTTTTAAGTTTTCTATTTCTTCTTTAAAATCTTCTTTTTCTTCGTTTCTCAGATGATTTATATCTTGTAATATATTTGTTCCTGAAATAAACAAACTATCAAACTCATCTTTTGAAAGTGTTTCTCTATTTTTCCTATCTAGCTTTATTCCAAGTTCTTCTATATCCTCATCATAATTAAAAGTTTTATCTATTTTTCTTTCTGGAATTTCTTCTACATCTGGACTATTTAATCCGAAGTATATTGTCTTTATTTACAAAATTCCAAAACTCAAAAATACTTTTCTTATGTTCTTCTATTTCTTCTATATATCTTCTTGCATTATCTATTTTCTTAGATAACCTATCTATTGACATCTCTAATGCTTTTATATCCTGATTTATATTTCTTGTTTGATTTATAACTCTATCCAATATTTTGGTTACATCTATTAAATCCTCTATTGTATAAAATTCTTTTGTGTCGTAAGTTTCAGTTAACTTTTCTTCTGCTTCTTTTACTTTTTCTTCTATTTCTCTTTTTTTCTTAAAATTTGCTTTATCTTTTTTTCCTGTAAAGTAATACTTTATTTTTCCAAAGAAACTTTTTTTACACTCTAAATACATTGCAACTTGCTTTTGGCGCATTTGATATTCTTCTTCTTTGTCTTTTTCTATAAGTTTTAGTTTTTCTAGTTTATTGTTTAATTCTATTATTTCTTCATTTAAATTTTCACTTTCAAGCTTATTTTTTAGGAATTCTTCCTTTATAAATCTACTTAAAGTTTCATATTCAATTACTTTTGAGTTATATAAAAATTCAATTCCACCGGTCTTCTGCAATTCTTGCTTGAAATTCATATCTGCCTGGGAACTCTGTCTCCAAAATGAAAAGTGCTTTTATAAGTTTGTAAAACTTGGTTGCATCCTCATTATTATCCAGACTTATTTTATACACACTATTTACTTTATCATATACTTCTGTATTTCCTACTATTTGGAAACTCATATTATCTTTTTTATCATATACTTCATACATAAGTGGCCAATCTTTTGTAAATTGCCATAGGTACTTTTCTATATCTGATGTCTGTGATTTTGTAAAATACCTTCTTGAATAGTCTAAATAGCTAATTGGAACAAATATTTCCTTTTCCTTTTTTGTCTTTTCATACTCTATTTGCTCTTTTATCAAATAAAATAAACAAGAACAATCTAGGTCTTCTATTGTGGCTAACATATAATAATTCTTTGTATATTCTGAATAATATATTTGCCACAAGTAATTTTCTTTATACTTTACTTTAAATGGTATTTCCTTCCTTAATTTTATTTGTTCTTCTTCTATTTCATTTATCTGTTCTATATCCATTTCTTGTATCATCTTTAGAAATATTGTATGTTTCAATATTCCTTCTTCATCTTCTGGTAACAAGTATGAATATATTGGAGAGGCCATTTTACATTTTTCTTGTATTGTATTTAATCTATTTGCTCTTGTTAATAATATTTTTATCTTACTTATAGGGACATACTTGTAAACTTTGTATTTTTTATCTTCATAATTTCTTGCTGGTTTCATTTCTGTATCTATTCTTTCAAGTAATATTTCTGGTATTTTATTTAAATCTAAATCTAGGTATTTTAATTTTTTTTGAATATCATTTGTTTTCTCTAACATTTCTCCCCCTGTTTATCTTAAGTATAGAAAATTTCTATTTAATTCTACTATACTCGCTATGATAAATCAAGGAAAATATAATTATTTTTTTGATTGTCCTTATTTTTTCAAATTTTATTTTCTATATATTTATTGTTTCCAAATATATATTCCTTATTTATCCATTGTACCATTATATGCTATATGATGATTGACTTTAATTTTATTTATATAAAAATAAGTGTGTATTTAACTTTAATTTACACACTTACTCTTAAATTAATTTTATTTTTCATATTTTCTTAATTGCTTTTTTATTCCATTGTATATGGATTATTTTTTGTTCCAGCTCCATATCCGTGCAAGATTTACATTAGATAGTGGAACAATGACAACTGGTCTTAGTCTACATGAACGCAAGGTGCCATTTGCCGAATTAGAGTTACAAAGATAACTATTGCCATTAGATACATTTGGTAGTGCCAAGCATTCTTCACCAGTTTTCTTCTCTTTTCCTTTGTCTCATTTTCTTTCTTCTCCCTTCTTTTGTTTTCTATTTTCTTATGTTAATTTTATTATTACTATTTTTAACATTTTCTATTCCTTTTTTCTGCTCCATTTGCATATAAATCATAATACTTATCTTTCATATGTAAATAACACTTATTCATTTTTCAAAGTACCATGATTTATATTCCTAGCATTTCATATATTGGTTTCAGCGACAGAAAATGTCGTTAAACAAATTATATCAACCCCTGACATTTCATGTCAATGTTTTTTATATTTTTTTGTAAAATTCATATTTTATTATTTTATATTAATATACTATTATCTTTTAAACAGACAAAGTGCTCTCAAGCACTTTGTCTGTTTTCCTTATATTCATAAACAACTTTTCCAAACAATATTTCATCTACCTTCTTTTGAAGTTCCATAATAATTAATGGTGCTATTGATACTCCTGCAACTAATAACCATTGCATTCCATTTAAAACTACTAAATCAAATATATTTGCTATAGTTGGTACAAAAACTATTCCGAGTTTGCATTATAAGTCCGAAGAATAAATGCCCCGAATAAGTATTTATTCTTAAAAAATCCAACTTTAAATATAGATCCTTCAGATCTTATATTAAAACTATGTACCATTTCTATTAATCCTAATGATACAAATGCCATAGTCCTAGCTGTATCTATGTTATATAATTTATTACCAATACTAAATATTAGAAGTGTAAGTACTCCTATCATAGTCCCTTCTACTACAATTTTGCTCCATAATCCGTCTGAAAATATTCCTTTTTTACTATCTTTTGGTTTTCTATTCATTATATTTTTATCTTCTGGCTCTAATCCTAAAGCTATTGCTGGAAGTGAATCAGTAACCAAATTTATCCATAAAAGTTGTATTGCAAGAAGTGGTGAGTTCATTCCCAAAAGAAGTCCTAAAAATATTGTAACTATCTCTCCTATATTTGTTGCAATAAGAAAATGTATTGCTTTTCTTATATTATCATAAATACTTCTTCCTTGTTTTACAGCTTCTACTATTGTAACAAAATTATCATCTGTTAAAATCATATCTGACGCATTTTTTGCAACATCAGTTCCGATTAAGTCCCATAGATATACCTATATCTGCATTTTTTAAAGCTGGTGCATCATTTACTCCGGTCTCCTGTCATTGCAACCACTCTTCCGAGTACTTCTAAAAGCTTTTACAATTCTTACTTTATGCTCTGGTGATACTCTAGCAAATACACTATATTTCATTATATCTCTTTCTAAAATATTTTGAGGTATTTTATCTAGTTCCTTACCTGTTATTGCTAAATTGTTATGAGTCAAAATTCCTAAATCTCTTGCTATTGCTTTTGCTGTTTGTATATGATCTCCTGTAATCATAACTGTTTTTATACCAGCATTTTTACAAGTTTTTATTGCATTCTTTACTCCTTCTCTTGGTGGATCCATCATTCCTACTATTCCGAACAAAGATCAATCCTTTTTCTATATTTTCTGTATCAATTTTTTTAGGTAAATTTTCTACATCTAAATATGCAACTGCAAGTACTCTTAAAGCTTTATCCGCCATTCTAGAATTTTCTTTTAATATCTTTTCTTTATCTATATCTGTTATACTTCTTATATCTCCATTTTCATAGATCTTAATACATCTATTTAAAAGTACATCTAAAGCTCCTTTTGTAATTACTCTATATTGATTTCCGTGCTTTATGTATTGTTGTCATTAGCTTTCTATCTGAATCAAATGGAATTTCATTCAATCTTTCCATATTTAAGTAAAGATTATTTTTATTTATTCCATATTCTAAAGCTTTATTAACTATTGCAATTTCTGTTGGATCTCCTGTAACTTCTCCTTTTTCAGAAATCACACAATCCGTACACATTGTTCCAAGTTCTAATATAAAAGCTTTATCTCCATAACTTTCTATAATTTGCATTTTATTTTGTGTTAATGTTCCAGTTTTATCCGAACAAATTATACTACTACTTCCAAGTGTTTCAACTGCTGCAAGTTTTCTAATTATTGCATTTTTCTTTGCCATTTTAGTTACTCCGATAGATAACATTATTGTAACTATCGCAGGTAACCCCTCTGGTATTGCAGCAACTGCAAGTCCTATTGATGTCATAAACATTTCCTTTATTGGAATATGTTTAAATACACCTATTACAAATATTGCAAAGCATATAACTAAACATACTATCCCTAAAGTTTTTCCGAACTTCTTCAAGCTTTCTTTGTATAGGTGTTTGAGGTGCTTCATCTTCTATAATTGCTTTAGCTATACTTCCTACTCTTGTTCCCATTCCTATATTTGTAACAATTGCTTTACCATGCCCATTTGTTACAATTGTTGTCATATATGCACTGTTTTGTACTTCTGCTTCTTCTAGTTTTAATCCTTCTTCTACATTTTTTAAAACTGGCACAGTTTCCCCTGTTAATATAGCTTCATCTATTTTTAGACTAAAACTTTCAATTAATCTACAATCTGCTGGTACATAATTACCGCGCCTCTAGTACTATTATATCTCCTACTACTATATCTTCTCCTTGAATTATTTTTTCTTTTCCTTCCCTAATTACTTTCGCTGTTGGTGCAGACATCTTTTTTAGAGCTTCCAATGATTTTTCTGCTTTGTTTTCTTGAGCTAGTCCCATTATTGCATTAAATACTACTATTGCAATTATAATTATAGATTCTATGTAATCTCCTGTTCCATCAATTTTAGCCATTACTCCTGATATTATAGCTGCTACAATTAAAATAAGTATCATAAAATCATTAAATTGTTTTATAAATTTAATAATGTTATTTTCTTTTTTCTTTTCTTCTAGTTTATTTTTCCCATTTACTTTTAGCCTTTCTTCTGCCTCTGCTTCTGTTAAACCTACACTAAAATTACTCTTTAGTTTTTTTCTTAAATCTTCTTTTGACATTATCATTTTTCTTTTGATTTCCTCCTTTTCTTTTAGTTAATACATATATATGCTTGTCTTTGATTTTTATGTTTAAATTTTAAAAAAATTTAAGCAGTTATATTTTCTATATTTTTTCATATATATAATGCTATGAAAAGAAAAAGTGTTAAAACAAATTTTATTTTTATAAATTTAAAAAGAAATTTTCTATCCATATTATTTGTCTTATTTGCAATAGGACTAATTGCATTTTCAAGAGATAATTTAGAAGCTTCTAAAAATGGACTTATGCTTTGGGTAAACTCTGTTGTTCCATCTCTTCTTCCATTTTTTATTGCTTGTGAACTTTTATCTCAAACAAATGTTATAGATATACTTGGAAGAAAATTAAATAAAATAATAAGACCTATATTTAATGTTCCAGGAGAAGGTGCTTTTCCTCTTATTATGGGAATTATCTCTGGATATCCCGTTGGTGCAAAAATTGTAACAAATTTTAGAAAAGAACGGTATATGTACAAAAGAAGAAGCCGAAAGACTTGTTACTTTTACAAATAATTCTGGGCCTCTTTTTATAATTGGTACTGTACGGTATTTTTCTATTTGGAAATACTACTATACGGATTCTTATTATTTTTTACTCATTTACTTGCTTCATTAACTGTTGGATTTTTGTTCAGATTTTGGAAATGTAAGTCTTCTTCTACTACAAATAATTCTTATAATTCTAAAAGTAACAAAACTCCTCCTAAACTTAGTTCTTTAGGTGGAATTTTGCAAAAAAGTATTATGAGTTCTATTAGTACCATTGTTATGATAGGTGGATTTGTAATGCTATTTAGTGTTATTCTATCTATTCTAAATAATACTGGAATTATAGCTATTTTATCTAAAGCAATATCTCCTATACTATCAGTATTTCATATTCCTTCGCAGTTTGCATGTGGAATAATTTCTGGTATAGTTGAACTTACAAATGGTGTGTCTATTGTTTCAGGTATTAAAATTAAAGCTATCTCTATAAATATTATAATTTGTGCCTTTCTACTTGGGTTCGGTGGAATATCTATTTTGCTTCAGGTCTTGAGTATCACATCTAACTCTGATATTTCAATTAAGCCATATATTATAGGAAAACTAATGCATGGGATGTTTGCTGCACTATATACTTATATTTTAATTTCGAACTTTACTATTTTTAATTTAGATATTTAAACAATACTAAATTAATACCTTCATAGTGAATAATAAGGAAAACTACTCTAATTTCAAATTGAAACATAGAGTAGCTTTCTTTATTTTATCTATAATATCTTCCATTATAATATCTGTTACCACAGCCACAACCACAACTACTGTTATTATTATTATCATTATTGTTATTATTACAACCACAGCCGTTCTATTATATTATCATCTTCTTCACTGTCATTTATTAAATTTAATATTACTCTTGTAAGTATTGCTGATATTAGTGCAAGTATTGTATAAATAATTGCATATACTAAAAAGCTTGCATCAAATACTGCAAATGTAACTATTAAGTAGATTGCAAATATAAGAGCTGTTACTGCAATAGGACTTTTGATTATGTATTCTAAAACGCTAGCAATGATTATTGTAGCTATTGGAAGTGCAAAAAGTAAGAGTAAAGTGTTCATAGATTATACCTCGTTTCTTTTTTATAATATACTATGACCTATACTCTTTTTTTGTTACTATTCATATTTTACTTCTACTAAATACAGTGCATGTGCTGGAAGTGTTTTTCCTGCTTTTTGTCTATTTTTTTCTTCTATTATTCCTGGAATTTCTTCTGGTTTTATTTTTCCGAAGTCCAACATCTACAATCGTTCCAGATATTATTCTAACCATATTATATAAGAATCCATTTCCTGTAAGTTCTATAATTATTTTTTCCTGTTTTTCTTCTATCTTTGTTTCATATATTGTTCTTACACTACTTTTACTACTAGTTCCACTTGCTTTAAACCCTTTAAAGTCGTGTGTTCCTTCAAAATATTTTATAGCTTCTTTCATTTTTCCGTACATCTAATTTTTGTGAAATATGGTATTCGTTATATCTATTTATTGCACTTCCATATTTAGAATTGTCTATTATATATCTATATGTTTTTTCTTTACAATTATATCTTGCATGAAAGCTTTCTTCTACTTCTTCTGCATTTTTTATAACTATTGAATTTTTTAAATTTGCGTTCAAAGCAAGTATAAATTTTTCTAGTGGAAGAGCACTTTCTGTCTTAAAATTTGCAACTTGTCCGAAGAGCATGAACCCCCGCATCTGTTCTTCCAGAAGCATTAAGTTCTATGTTTTCTTCCTTAGTAATTGTACTTATTGCCCTTTCTATTTCTCCTTGTATATTTAGTTTATTTGGCTGTTTTTGCCACCCATTAAAGTCTCTTCCATCATATTCTATAGTTAGTTTTATATTTCTCAAAATCTACTCCACTTCAAATTCTAACAAAAATTAGTATATTGTTGGGCATTCAAGAAAGAAATACCTAAAGCTTATATTTTACACATTGAGGATTTTCTTTCGAAAGAACAACAAAGCAAGATGCTGATTTTCATTAGAATTTACCTATTTTATTGCCTTATTTAGTCTCTTTATTACACTATCTTTACCAAGCACTTGCATAATCTCATACATGTCTGGTGTATTAGCTCTTCCTGTTAAAGAAATTCTTATAACTGTACTTATGTCTCCAACATGTCCTTTGAAATTTTCTGGATTTTGCTTATATTCTTTTACTTCTCTAGCATAACCTAGCTTTTCTGCCAAGTCTTTCATTTTATTAAACCAAGTTTGTTTATCATCTGATAAATCAAAATAATTTTCTACATATTCATTAACTATTTTTCTTATTTCTTCTTTGTCATTTATGTTTTGATACTCATAATTTATGTCTTTATTTAAAAATATATCATCATACATATATTCAATATTATCTTTTATATCTGACCATTTAGCTATATCTTTTCTTGGCTTTTCATTTCCTCTTTCTATTCCTAGAACTTTCATAGAATATTCTTTATCTTTTTCAAGTAGATTTTTTAAATCTTCATCATATTCTTCTCCCCAAGCTACAGAATAGTCATATACTTCTTCTTTTGAATATCTAGAAATTACTGATTTAGATATATCCAATAATTTAACCATATCAAATAAAGCTCCACTTACGCTCATCTTATTTAATTGAAGCTCGAAGTCTTCAATAGATAATGCTTTATTTTGTCTTCTCCATTGTTCGAAGTTTGAATTTGCAATATTTAATAAATATTCTTTTGCAGCATCTGAAGGTATTCCTTCTTTTGCATAATATTCAACAGCAGCTTCGGGGTCTTTTCTCTTACTTAGTTTTCTCTTAGCTCCATCTTCCTCTTTCATTATTGGTGCGATATGTGCATATTTAGGAGCTTTAATTCCTAAAGTTTGGAATAATTGCAAATGAACAGGAAGTGAAGATAACCATTCATCTCCACGAATTACATGTGTTGTTCTCATTAGATAGTCATCAACAACATGCGCAAAATGGTATGTAGGAAGTCCATCAGACTTTATTATAACTATATCTTGGTCATTTTCTGGAAAATCTATGTTCCCCTTTATAACATCATGATGTTTTATCTTCTTTTCTGGATTTCCTTCTGATTTAAATCTTATTATATATTCTTCTCCATTTTTTATCTTTTCTTCAATCTCATCTAATCCTAAATTTCTGCATGTAGCCCAAGCACCATAGTATCCTGGTCTTATTTTTGCTGTTTCTTGTTTTTCTCTCATTATATTTAAATCCTCTGCCTTACAAAAACAAGGATAAGCTTTCTTCTCTTCTATTAACTTTTTAGCAAACGATTGATATATTTCTTTTCTTTGACTTTGTTTATATGGACCATAAGCTCCTTTTGATGTATTTTCATCAAGCATTCCTTCATCTGGCTCTAGGTTAAATTTCTTTAAAGCCTCTATTATTCCGGTTTACTCCATTTTCTACTTCTCTTTTTTGGTCAGTATCTTCTACTCTAAGCATAAATACACCATCAGTTTGTTTTGCAAGTTTTGAGCATATTACACTTGTGAATATACCTCCTATATGAACAAATCCAGTTGGACTTGGTGCAAACCTCACAACCATAGCTCCTTCCTTTAAATCTCTTACTGGATACTTTTCTTCATAGTATTGTCTATCTTTTATATTTGGGAATATTAAATTTGCTAAATCTTTATAATCCATATTTATTTTTGTATGATACAAAATTTATCATACTCTCCTTTCTGTATTTGCTGTATATTTTATCATGATTTTTTCTTTTATACAAGGTGTAATACTAATATTTTACTCTGTTTTTGCCCAAAAGGGGCTAGCTCTCCTAAAAGAACTAGCCCCTTTCTATGTAAGGCTTCACAATTTTGCCTTATTTTAGATGCCCTAAGAAAAATATGGGATAGGAATATTTTCTTTGCTCTGCTTTGTCAGAAACTGTTTAGAATATTCAATTCGCTTTATGATTGTTTCATGGGTTATATCTTCTTCTTTGCTACTTTCATCATTTTCATGATTAGTAAATTGTTTAATTTTTTCAAAATCTATTGGAGTATTAATCCAATGTTGGGCTACATTATATGACTCTTCATCTTCTATTGCTTTAGGTAATAAATCCAACCACGGAGCTACAAAAAGAATTCCACCAATTTTAGTAACTTCTTTTGTTTCTAAATATCTCATAATAGTTTGACATCCTATACTATGACCTATAAAATATGTTTCATCATTTAACTTATCTACTTTAGTATCTAAAGTTTTAACCCATTATTCTATGGTAGGACTAGCAGTATTAGGCATATCAAACTTAATTACATTTGTATCATTATTATTTAATTTCTCTGCTATCCAAGGATACCATCCATCATCACTTGTTCCATCCTGACAATGAACTAAATAAATTTTTCTCATATTACACCTCATATTATAATACTATTTATTTCTTAGATTGATTATTAATTGTCACTTAAAAAATTCATTACTAAATCTATTATTACTTCTTTTTCTTTTGGGTTTGATTCTGCTATTAATAAAGTTAAAGCTGCTAATGTATTGTTATCTATTACTTGATTTTCATTTTTATATAAAATGCCATAAAAGTTTAGAAAATATATAAATAGTGTAGCTGCAATTCGTTTATTTCCATCTGCAAAAACATGATTTTTAACTATTAGATATAAAAAATTTGCTCCTTTTTCTTCTATGCTTTTGTATATATCTTGTCCACTAAAAGTTTGATAAATATTTCCTATTATTGACTCTAGCCCTTTATCTCTTTCTATTGCAAACAAAGAACTTTCTTCATTAAATCTTAATTTATTTATAACTTCTAAACATTTTTCATATTCAATTTTTCTTTCATCTATATTGCCATCTATTTTCTTTAAAGTTCTATGGTCATAATCATCTAATATGTCAAGTGCTTTTGAATAGTCTCCAATTACTTTTAATATTTCTTTTGCATCATTTCCTTCTAATCTTTCATCTATTCTATTTGCTATATCAATTAACTTTATTGTTTTTTCTAAATATTCTAATCTTCTTTGATTTACTGCATATCCTTTTAACATATAATCTTTTAATATTTTAGTCGCCCATTGTCTAAAAAGTACACCATTCTTCGATTTAACTCTATAACCAACAGATATTATAACATCTAAATTATATATTTTAGATTTTCTTCCACCTGTACTTTTGTCGGAAATTCCGACAGAAGTTTTTTCATCAAGTTCACCTTCTTTAAAAATATTGTTAATATGTTCACTTATAGTTGCATGTTTTACAGCAAATAATTTTTCCATTTGTGCTTGAGTTAACCATACAGTTTCTTCTTTTAAATTTACTTCTAATTTTACACCTTGGTTTTCAAATATAATAATTTCATTTTTCTTATCACTCATATAACACATCCTTTTATAGAAATTTAATTTTAATTATATAATTAGAACTATTGTTTGTATCTTATGATATATTTGCATATTTGTCAATAAGTTTGAAAAACTTTTTAATTTTATATTAGAAACCTATCTAAACTCACTCAGTTAGTTCCCAAAAGCCTATCTAATTTTATAAACAGCTTGAGATCAGTACATTCAGCTATACCTCCATAATAATTGGTAGTACCATAGGGTTTCTTTTATTTTTCTTTAATAGAAAATCTCTTAATGTATCTTTTATTGTTAGTTTTATTACTGCCCAGTCTGTTACATTGTTTTCTTCTAATTTTGCAAGTTCATATCTCAAAGTATTTTTCATATCTTCCATTAAATTTTCTGATTCACGAACATATACAAATCCTCTTGATATAATATCTGGTCCTGATATCATTTCTCCGTGTTGCCCCATTCATTGCAACAACCACTATTATTAGTCCATCTTGAGATAGGTGCTGTCTGTCTTTTAATACTATATTACCAACATCTCCAATTCCTAGTCCATCAACCATAACTTTTCCTGCTGGTACTGTTCCACTAACTTTTGCTTCTTTTTCTGTTAATTCTAATACTTTTCCATTTTTCATTATGAATATATTTTCATGTGGAATTCCTATTTTTTCTGCTGTCTCTGCATGTGCTATTAGTTGTCTATATTCTCCATGTACTGGCATAAAATATTTTGGTTTTATTAATGATAACATAAGTTTTTGTTCTTCTTGACAACCATGTCCTGAGACATGTATGTCTGCCAGTGAACTATATATTACTTCTGCTCCTATTTGCATTAAATCATCTATTACTTTTGATACAAATTTTTCGTTTCCTGGTATTGGATTTGCAGATATTATTACTAAGTCATTTGGAGTTATTTGAACTTTTTTATGATCTCCTGCTGCCATTCTAGTTAGTGCTGACATAGGTTCTCCTTGACTTCCTGTTGTAATGATTGTTAGTGCTTCATCTGGATATTTATTTATTAAATCTATATCAATTATTGTATTTTTAGGAATATTCATATATCCAAGTTCAGAAGCTGTCTCTATCATTTTTACCATACTTCTTCCGACATATTGCAACTTTTCTTCCGATTTTCTACTGAAGAATCTATTATTTGCTGTACTCTATGTACATTTGAAGCAAATGTTGCGACTACAATTCTTTTTCTACAGTGCATAAATAGTTCATCGAAAACTTCTCCAATAGTACTTTCTGATTTTGTAAATCCTTTTCTTTCTGCATTAGTACTATCTGACATAAGAAGCAATACACCTTTCCTTCCGATTTCTGCAAGTCTTCCAAAGTCTATCTTTTGTCCATCTATTGGTGTATAATCTATTTTAAAATCTCCAGTATGCATTACTATTCCTGCTGGTGTATATATTGCAAAACTTACAGCATCTGGTATACTATGTGATGTTCTTATAAATTCAACTTTCATTTTGCCTAAATCCATTGTTGTTCCTTGTTCTACTTCATACATCTTTGTGCTTCTTGATAATCCATGTTCTTCTAGTTTGTTTCGAATTAACCCGCAGGTAAATCTTGTTGCATATATTGGTGCATTTATTTGTTTTAGAAGATATGGAATTCCTCCTATATGGTCTTCATGTCCATGTGTAATAAATAGTCCTTTTATTTTCTCTTTATTTCTCTCTAAATATGTTATATCTGCAACAACTAAGTCTACTCCAAGCATATCTTCTGTTGGGAATGCTAGTCCACAGTCTACTATTATTATTTCATCTTCATATTCAAATACTGTTATATTTTTTCCAATCTCTAATAAGCCTCCAAGAGGAATTACTTTAAGTGGAGATTTTTTAAACCTGACTTCTTCTAATCTATTTAAATTTCTTCTTGGTTTCCTTGTCTGTTTTTTTATATTTTTCTCTACTTTTTTTGTATCCTTCTTCTGAACCTCTTTTTTCTCTTTTACTTCTTTTTTTACTATTCTCTCTTTCCTTGGTTTTCTTTCCTTTCTTATTATAGAACCTTTATTTTGATTCTCTTTTGTTTCAACCATTTTTCCTTTTTACCTTTCCTTTCTTTTATGTATATGAGTAGTTTTAAGCATACAAAATTCCTCATAATTTTGCTTAAAATCTTCTATTTTTTTCAATTTTAAATTAAGATGTATATATATACACATCTTTTAAATAATATTTAATTTTCCGTTCAACATAACTCTTTAATATTATTTTAAAATCTCATCCTTATCATATATATAATATGACACACATTGTTTAGTATTATACTATATTTTTCGGGTTTTGTCAAATGTTGGATATTTATCATATTTTTATATAACAACAGAGGAGCCCACAACGGACTCCTCTGTCAGGTTTTGCTATAAAATTGTGATAATACACCTTGCTTATTCTTTGCTGTTGTCTACAGTCATTACGCTGTCAATAGCGGCCAGTCCAATCCAGGTAATAGCCATTATCAGAACCACACTCAGTACTGTTCTAACAATAATACCACCTATGCTCATCTGATCTCTTATTGAACAGATGGCATTTATTATTCCTCCAATAATTGCCGCACTTATTATCAGCTTTTGGTTGTTTTTGAAGTGCCTTATCATTTTCCGCCTCATGTCTAAAAACCTCCACACATATAATATGTCATTTTAATTATAACATGAATAGCTATTAATTTCAAATATTGTATTCTTATCATGCATTTTTATATCATATCTAATATTTCACTTTTAAGCACTTCTACTATTTTCTCTTGAGGTACTTTTCTTATTACTTCTCCTTTTTTGAAAAGTAATCCTTCTTTTATTCCGGCCGTGCAATTCCTATATCTGCTTCTCTTGCTTCTCCTGGTCCATTTACTGCACATCCCATTACAGCAACTTTTATATCTGATTCTATTGTTTGTAAAAATCCTTCAACTTCTTTTGCTATTGGTATTAGTTTTATTTGTGTTCTTCCACAGGTTGGACAAGATACAAGTGTTGGAGACTTTTTATATAAATTACAATCTTTTAGTATTTCCTTTGCAACTTTCACTTCTTCTATTGGATCATCTGATAAAGATACTCTCAAAGTATCCCCTATTCCTTCTCTTAAAAGAACTCCTAATCCTATACTTGATTTTATTGTTCCTGAAAATGATGTTCCGTGCTTCTGTTATTCCTATATGAAGTGGATAATTAAATGTTTTGCTTGCTTCTTCATATGCTTTTATACACAAGTCTAAATCTGATGCTTTTAATGATACACATATATCATAAAAGTCTAGTTCTTCTAGTATTTTTATATGTCTTAATGCACTTTCTACCATTGCTTTTGCTGTAACTCCGTATTTCTCTAGTAAATCTTTTTCTAAAGAGCCTGAATTTACGCCTATTCTTATTGGTATATTTTTCTCTTTACATGCATTTACAACTTTTTCTACTCTATCTCTTCCACCAATATTCCCTGGATTTATTCTTAGTTTATCAACTCCTGCTTCTATTGCTGTAAGTGCTATTTTATAATCAAAATGAATATCTGCAACTATTGGTATATGTATTTTTGCTTTTATTTCTTTTATAGCTTTAGCATCATCTTCATCTAAGCATGCTACTCTAATTATTTCACACCCTGCCTTTTCAAGTTCTAGTATTTGTTCTACTGTTCTTTCTATATCTTTTGTTTTTGTGTTTGTCATAGATTGTATTATTACTCTGTTTTGCCCTCCTATTTGCACTCCATTTACAGTTATTTTTCTTGTATCTTTTCTATTTGTCATTTTAAATATCTCCCTTTTTATAATATAATTGGAAAAAGAAACTAGTAGTGGTAGTTGTTTGAAAAAGAGTTACCAGAAGCATACTTTCTGCATGCTTGATTGATTTTCTTTTGATAAACAATGCTACAATACGATGTTTATCTTTTCAATTAAGAAGCTGTTTCTTTGAGCTTAACTAAAATATTCATTGCATCTATTGGTGTAAGCTCATTTACATTTATTTTATCTAATTCGTGTGCTATTTCTGCAAGTTTAAAGTTGTACATACTTAGCTGCCCTGCACTTTCTTTTTTCTCTTGCTTTTCCATGTTTTTTTCTCCAAGCATACTTTTTCTTTCTAGATTTTTTAATATTTCTTTTGCATTCTTAAGAACATCCTTTGGAACTCCTGCAAGTTTTGCAACATGTATTCCATAGCTCTCGTCAGTTCCACCTTTTATAATTTTTCTAAGGAAAATTATATCTTCTCCTTTTTCTTTTACTGCAATAGAATAATTTTTTACTCCATCTAGCATTTCTTCAAGTTTTGTAAGTTCATGGTAATGTGTTGCAAATAGTGTCTTTGCTCCACATTTTTCTTTATCTGCCATAAATGATGCAACTGCCCAAGCAATAGATAGTCCGGTCATATGTAGAAGTTCCACGGCCTATTTCATCTAGTATTACTAGACTATTTTGTGTTGCTGTTTTTAATATATTTGCAACTTCCATCATTTCTACCATAAATGTACTTTGTCCCATACTTAAGTCATCTGACGCCCCAACTCTTGTAAAAATTTTATCTACTACTCCTATCTTTGCATACTTTGCTGGAACAAAGCTTCCGAATTTGCGCCATAAGAGTAATTAAAGCAACTTGCCTCATATATGTAGATTTTCCTGCCATGTTAGGTCCTGTAATTATTCCGAAGTCTATCACTACTTTTATTCATATATGTATCATTTGGTACAAAGTTTCCAGAAGATAACATTTTTTCTATTACTGGATGTCTTCCTTCTTCAATATTTATTTCTCCACTATCATCTACTATTGGCATTGTATAATTTAGGTCTTCTGCAACTTCTGCAAATGTACCTATTACATCAAGCATTGCAACTAATTCTGCTGTTTTTTGTATCCTAGATATCTCATCTGATATTTTCTTTCTTACTTCTAAGAATATTTTATACTCTAAATCTACTAATTTTTCTTGTGCTCCTAATATTACATCTTCTAATTTTTTTAGCTCTTCTGTAATATATCTTTCTCCATTTGTTAGAGTCTGCTTTCTCACAAATCTTTCTGGAACTAAATTTAAATTTGATTTTGTAACTTCTATATAGTACCCAAAAACTTTATTAAATCCTACTTTTAGGTTTTTTATTCCAGTTTCTTCTTTTTCCTTTGCTTCAAGTTCTACAAGCCAAACCTTTCCATTTGTAGAGGCTTCTTTTAACTTATCTACTTCCTCATTATATCCTTTTTTTATAATATTTCCATCTGTAATTGTTATTCCTGGTTCTTCTGTTATTGATTTATTTATTAATTCATATATATCTTTTAATTCATCTAGGTTTTCACATATTTCTTTTAGCATTGGTGCTTTACTATTGGCTAATATATTCTTTAACTCTGGAAGTTTTGAAACTGAAGACTTTAATGAAAGCATATCTCTCGCATTTGCATTTCCATATGATATCTTCCCGAGCAATTCTTTCTATATCAAATATCTTTTTTAGATTTTCTATTATATCTCCTCTTAATATCATATTTGTTTTTAGTTCTTTTACAGATTCTAATCTTCCGGTTTATCTCATCTACATCAATAAGAGGATCACTTATCCACCTTCTTAGCATTCTGCCTCCCATAGATGTAGAAGTTTTGTCTAAAACCCAAAGTAAAGTTCCTTTTTTTCCTTTGTCTCTCATTCTTTCTGTTAATTCTAAATTTCTCCTTGCATTTATATCTAAAGACATGTATTTTATTATGTCATATATTTTTATTACATTTATATGTTCCATTTCTATTTTTTGGGTCTGCTTTATATAATCTAATAGTCCATTTGCAGCAGTTAATGCAAGTTCCTTGCCTACTATGTTTTCCAAACTTTTTCCATGTTCATCTGTAATTTCATGATTATTTTGTAATTCTTCAATTCCTAGTTCAAATCTGCCGTTCTTCTATATTTGATATATAGCATTCTATTCTTTCTCTTATCTTAGCTATTTCTTCTGAGCATGCATACATCATCTCATTTACAACTATTTCTGCTGGATAATATCTTGCAATCTCATCAAGTAGTTTTGCAAAGTTATTTGTTTCTTTTATCTCTGCTCCCAAAAATTCTCCTGTTGATATATCGCATACAGCAATACCAAAGAATATTCCTTGTTTATATATTGACATTATATAGTTATTTTTCTTTTCATCTAGTAGATTATCTTCTAATACTGTTCCAGGTGTTACAACTCTTATAACATCTCTTTTTACTATTCCTTTTGCTTGTTTTGGATCTTCTAATTGTTCACATATTGCTACTTTATATCCTTTTTCAATTAGCTTTGCTATATACATATTTGCTGCATGAAAAGGAACTCCGACACATTGGAGCTCTTTCTTCTTGTCCACATTCTCTACCTGTTAAAGTTAATTCTAGTTCCCTTGATACTGTTTTTGCATCATCAAAAAACATCTCATAAAAATCGCCTAATCTATAAAATAATATACAGTCTTTGTATTGTTCTTTTGTATCTAGATAATGCTGCATCATAGGTGAATATTCTGCCATATATTTATCTCTCCTTTAAATTGGTTTTCCTTGAAGATACCAAAGGCAATCTTTGGTTATCTTTATATCTATTATTTGGTTTATTAATTCATCTTCTCCAATAAACACAACTACTTTATTAGTTTCTGTTCTTCCGTGTTAATTTTGTCTTATCTGTCTTGCTTCTTCCTTCTACTAAAACTTTTTGCGTTGTTCCTAAGTATTTTGCATTATTTCCCTCTATTTGAGTTTCTACCAACTCTTTTAATTTATTAAATCTTGTATGTTTTATTTCTTCTGGAACCTGATTTTCATTTTTATCTGCTGGTGTTCCGTACCCTTCTTGAATATATAAACATAAAGACTTGCTCAAACTTCACTTTTTGTACAACATCTAATGTATCTTCAAAGTCTTCTTCTGTCTCTTCAGGAAATCCTACTATTATATCTGTCGAAAAGACAACTTCTGGTATTTCATTTTTTATTTTTTCTACTAAATTCAAATACTGCTCTTTAGTATACCTTCTATTCATCTTCTTTAATACTTCTGTACTTCCAGATTGAAGTGGAAGATGTAATATTTTACAAACTTTGTCACTCATTTTTATTGCTTCTATTACATCATCTGTAAAATCCTTTGGATGTGGAGATATAAATCTTATTCTTTCTATTCCTTCTATTTTATTTACATCTTTTAAAAGGTTTGAAAATTTGTACCCATTTCCTCCATCATAAGAGTTCACATTTTGTCCAAGTAATGTTATCTCTTTATATCCTTCTTTTGCTAATTCATTTATTTCTTTTAATATATCTTCTGGTCTTCTGCTTCTTTCTCTTCCTCTTACATATGGAACTATACAGTATGAACAAAAGTTGTTACACCCATACATGATTGTAACTTGAGCTTTTATACTGTCTTCTCTTTTTATTGGTAATCCTTCATATATTTCTCCATCTATATCTATTACATCTGTAATTTTGTTTCTTTCTAAAAGGACTTTGTATAAATCTTCTGGAAATTTATTTAAAGTATGTGTGCCAAACATTATATCAAAATATGGATAACTCTTATGAAGTTTTTCCTGTATATGTTTTTCTTGCATCATACAACCACCGGATAGCAATTATTGCTCCAGTTTCTTTTTTATATGTTTTTAACTCTCCTAACTTTCCGAAATAGCTTATCTTCTGCATTTTCTCTTACACAACAAGTATTAAATACTATAAGGTCAGCTTCTTTGGGTTCATCTACTTTTGTATATCCCATTTTTTCTATCATTCCACATAACTTTTCTGAGTCATTTTCATTTAGTAAACATCCCATTGTAAGTATGTGGTATTTTAAGTTTTTGCCATCATTTATTTCTTTTACTTTATCTATATAGTCTTCTTTAAAATCTAATATTTCCATTAATCATAACTCTTTTCTTTAAAAAGTATAACTTATTCTATCATAATTCGATATTTTTTTCAATATCTCCTTTTCTTAAAATTTAAAGAGGATACTAAAAAGCATCCTCTCTCTTTTATCCTATCTTACTTTTCTTTTTGGATACCATATTTGTAATTATTACAAATACTATTGCAAATATTAGAATCCCTCCTATATTTGTAAGCACTGGTTTTAGTGTTTCAAAATTAATTTCTTCTATTTCTGTTAACAAATTATTGCTTTTTATATAATAATATGATGGAAGTACATGTGCGATTTTTAAAACACTATCTGGTAGCCATTCCATAGGTACAAATGCTCCGGCAAAGGAAACTTGATCCAAGTGCTATAACATTTACAATTCCATTTATTGCATTTTTGCTTGCTATTGTATTTCCAACTAAGAAGGCTATTGTAACTGAACATATTGTGAATATAAACGAATTTACAATATACATAAATCCATTCATTGTAAACATTATATTTCCAACTAATATAAAACTAATTAATACATAAAACATCCATAAAACAACTGCAAATAAACAATTAGATAAAAGTAATTTTCTATTAAAATCTTTATATCTCATACTGCTTATGACTGTTCTTTTTACTATTTTTTCTTCTTTAAAACTAGATAATATTAAGCATATTACATAAACTGAACCTGCAAGTATACTATAATTTAAAAAATTATAGTAAAATGAAGCTTTTGATAAATTGTCTGTATCAAGTTTTGATACAATTTCTACATCGGTCTCTCTTGAAATAGTTTCATTTATTTTTTCTATCAATTCATCTTCATTTCTTATGAATTCTCTATAAATATTTGCAGTTTTTATATATTTTTCAAGTAACATCTCTGCAAATGAAGACTGATAATCTCCTGTACTTTTGATTTTTATTTCTGGATTTTCTCCATTTATAAAATCGTTTCTATAATTTTCAGGAATATATATAATATAATTTACATCTCTATAAAATAAAGCATCATTTATCTTTTCTTCGTTATTCTCTATTTCTATTATTTCAGAATTTTTCTTTATGTAGTTTATCAAATTTTTTGTTATTCCTTCTTCTTTATCCTCATTAACAATTAAAATATCTGGCTTACTTGCAACAAAGTTTGTACTATTTTCGCTTGTTTTCATATTGAATCCTGCAAAAAATATAAGTATAACTGTAAAGAGAATTACTGGCATTTTACTTTTATTTAATACTTTTAGATATGTCTTAAATACTGTCATATTTTTGCCTCCTTAAACTAGAGTATGATATTAAAAGCATTACTGCTGTGAAAATGATTAAGCTTACTATATTAAAGAAATATCTATCTAAAGTATCATAATAATATAATGAATAAAATCCATCTGTTATCATACTTGCAGGATTTATTTTATTTAAGATAGGTACATTCTTATCTATAATATATTTCATTGTAATTCCCATCATCCCAGATAAGAAACAGCCAAACATTGTAATAGATATCAAAATTCCTGTTTTTGTATTTTCATTTGTTTTAAATACACTTGATACAGCTATTCCCATAGATAAACCTGCAAAACTTCCGAATAATTCCTAGTAAAATTATAAGTGGTAAATTGCTTCCATAGTCTACTTTTAGCACAAATACTGTATAAACAAATAGAAGTGCAAGTCCAATTAATTGTGCAATATATCCAGCTAAGCTACTTGCAAGTACTGCTTTTCCTTTAGAAAGACAAGAAACTGATACTCTTTTTCCGCTGGTTTGACATATTAGCTAAATTTTTATTTATAGTAACCATTCCAAGCATTCCGCCATAAAGGCAAGACATTGCAATTAAAGTATAAAACTCTATCATTGTATAGCTTAAATTAGTATTTGAAATATTACTAATTTTTACATCCTGATTTTCTATAATTTCTAAAACATCATGATATACTTTCTCATATAAAACTTCCATATTCTGTAATTCTTGCATACTTGCAGTTTTTGCATATTCTTCTATTTTCTTTTCAGAAATATTTTTTAGTATATCCTCTGTCTGAGAAATTTCCCCCACAACTTCCCTAAAAATAGTTTCGTTTATTCCACTTGTCTCAAAAGTAAGTTTCGGTTTTCCTTCATTTATAATCAAATACCCGAATTATTTCTCCGTTTTCTAATAATTTCTTTGCTTTTTCTTCATCTACATATTTTGTATCAAAAATCCTATCTTCGTTTTTTTCATCACTTAAAGTTTTAAATGTTTCTTTAAATGCATTACTTTCATTAAATTCCTGATTTTCCACTATTGCTATGTCTATTATGTCTAACTTCTCGCTATTTTCAATATTAGAAAAGGCCATTTTGAAAAATGTTCCGAAGTATTATTGGAAAAGCAAATGTCCAAAATATAAGCATTTTATCTCTAAATAGTGTTTTTAGTGCATATTTAAAACTATGTATAAACATTAGTCTCTAAGCTCCTTTCCTGTTAATTCCAAAAATACATCATTTAGTGTTGGTCTTTCTGAATAGATTTTATTGTATTTTATATTTTCACTTTTTAGATAATCTATTAAGTTTACTAAATTATTTTTTCCTTGTTTATATGTAACAAGTAATAAATTTCCATCTAAAGTTACTTCATCTACATTCTCTAATTTCTTTATTTTCTCTATATATTGTATCTCTAGATCTACTACTTCTACTGTTACTTTTTCTTCTATTCTTGCAAGCTCTTTTAGTTCATCTGTTGTACCAGTTGCAAGTATTTTTCCTTTATCTATAATAATTACTCTATCACAAAGTATTTCTACTTCTTCCATATAATGTGTTGTATAGCAAATAGTTGCACCATTATCTCTTAGCTTTTTTATTCCATCTAAGATATTATTTCTACTCTGTGGATCAACTGCAACAGTTGGTTCATCTAAAAATATTAGCTTTGGTTTATGTGCTATTCCACAAGCTATGTTTAATCTTCTAAGTAGTCCTCCGGATAGTTGTTTCGGATAGAATTTTATAAATTCCTCTAATCCGAACTAATTTTATAGCATCATTTATATATTCGTTTCTTTTCTCCTTATCTTTTATATATAAGCCGCAAAAATAATCTATATTTTCATATACCGTTAATTCTTCAAATACTGCTACATCTTGGAATACAACACCTATCTTTTCTTTTATATCATAAGCATCTGGTTTCATTTCTTTTCCAAATATCTTTATTTCACCTTTGCTAAAATTTAATAGAGATAAAATACAATTTATTGTAGTTGATTTCCCACTTCCATTTGGTCCGAAGAAGTCCTAATATTTCTCCTTCTTTTACTTCAAAAGATAAATCATCTATAGCTCTTACTTTTTTGTACTCTTTAACTAATCCCTTGACTTCAATAACATTATTCATTACTTTTTCCTCCTATATATCCTTTTAACATCTCTCTTACTGTTCCTTCTAATAACTTATCTATCTCGTTATCAGAAAATTTTACTGTACTTGTTGCAACTAAACAAGCTATTCCATGTGTAAATATCCATACCTTAACATGAAATTTCTTTTGTTCTTCAAATGAAAGACCTGTAAGTATTTGTCCTGCCTCAATTACATTATCTCCAGCATCATCTGCTATTATAAAATTTTCTGCATTAAGACTTGTTTTTTGCATAAAAAATATTTTAAAAAACTCTGGATAGTCTTTTGCAAACTTTATATATGAAAGTCCCATTTTTTTATATGCTTTTTTCTCATTTACTCCACTTAGCATATACTCTTTGTATTTATTATATATCTTTTCATATACTGCCTTTTTTAAATCTTCCATATCTTTGAAGTGTCTGAAAATTGGATGAACAGAAGAATTTAACTCTTTTGCAATTTTCCTAGCATTTAAATTTTTAAATCCTTCTTTTTTTACTATTTCATACGCTATATCTAGTACATCTTCTTTTTTAAACATTGCCTTTGGTGGCATTTTTCTCACCTCTTTTAAATAACATTTGTTACCTAACTTTTGTTATTATATCAACTATCTTTTTCTATGTAAATATTTTTTAGAAATCTTAAGAAAAATTAAAAAACAAAGTCGCCCTAATTCAAAGACTGACTTTGTTTTTTTACATATTTTTACTATACTTTTCTAACTAATCCGCTTCCTATAAAAATCAAGCAATTCTTCTAAGCAATGTATTTGTTCCTTTATATCTTTTCCAATATCTGTATCTGCTATTTTCTTTCTTTTTACTGATTTATCACTTACAATTATTTCTGTTGGCACATCATCTTCTGTCTCTATAACTTTTTCTATACTCTCAAAAGTTTTATTTGCAGTTAATACTAACCCATAAGAATTATATGAAAGAACAAATCCGAGCTTCACCGTGTCTTTTCTCTATAACTTTTTGCAAAACCGCCCATCTATTACAAGTAGTCTTCCATTTGCTTTAACTGGGCTTTCTCCGATCTTTTGTTTTTACTGGTACATGACCATTTATTATATGAGAAAATTTTTCTTTTACTCCAAAATCCTTTAATATTTTTTCACAGAATTTTTCATCTATTATATATTTATAATATGGTATTTTGTGTTCTTTTTGCACTTCTTTATTATCTACAAAGTACTGCTCAAATGTTGTCATTCTATCTTTTCCAAAGAATGGTGAATCTTTTCCGCACCATAGATACCACATATAATCTATTGCTATTTCATTTCTTTCAAAATATGCCTTTCTAATTACTGTATCTAAGTAATCTAAATATGCTTTTCCTTCTAATGTTTCACCAAGTAAAGTTATTTTTGTGTAACTTCCGATCTTCTTCTATAGGTATACATGCATGCATTAATAAATTTGAATTAAATATTTTATATGTAGAACCCTTAGCATACAAAAATCTAATATGTTCATTTAGTTTTGTGCTTTCCATAAAAGATTCTCTTAGTCTCTCCATAAGTTCTTTTTCTTCTTCTGTAAGTTTGTATGGATCTTCTGGATCAATAGTCGGAAATGTTTTATCATTTAATTCATATTCTATTCCGTCTATCTCTACTGTTCCATTTTTATAATCTATTTTATTTAAAAGCAATCTATCATCCATCTTATACTCTGGGTGTCTTTTTATAATTTCACCTTCTACTTTAAACTGTATTACTGCTATTGCTTTTTGTATTTTAGCAAGTATTATTTTATCACTTTCTCCATATTTATTATAATCAAATTCTTTTGGAAGTAGTTTTTTTGATGGAGTTTCTGTATATGTATCTAATGCAAATATTGAAAGTGGTCTCATATTTATCCCATATGTATCTTCTAATATTCTTATATTTCCATACCTTGCACATATTCTAATTACATTTGTTATACATCCTAGATTTCCGAATAGCTGCACCCATCCATAATATGTCATGATTTCCCCATTCTATATCTAGACTATGAAATTTCATTAATTTTTCTATAATATAGTCTGGATGTATTCCTCTATCAAATATGTCTCCAACTATATGTAAATGATCTATTGACATTTGTTTTATTGCACTTGTTATTGCTATTATAAATTCATTTGCAATTCCAAGATTTATAATTTGTTCTATTATTGAATTATAATATTCTTCTTTGTTTTCTACTTCTTCTGGTGAATGTAAAAGTTCATCTATTACATATTTAAAATTTGGTATAGCCTTTCTAACTTTTGACCTAGTATATTTCCCTCCTGCTTTTCTAAACACTTCTACTAGCTTTGAAATATTTTCTTTGTACCATTCTTCTGTATCTTCTTTTTTATCTTTTATTTGTTTCAATTTTTCTTCTGGATAATATATAAGAGTTGCAAGCTTATTTTTTTCTCTAATTGATAGTGTATCTTTAAAACTTAAATCTATTTTATTTCTTACTCTTCCTGCACCATTATTTAAAACATGTGTAAATGGTTCATATTCACCATGTATATCACTCAAAAATACTTCTGTTCCTTTTGGAAGTTCTAGTATTGCTTTAAGGTTTATTATTTCTTCTAATACTTCATTTTCATTTTTAAAAGTTTTACTAAGTAAGTTTATATATCCTTCTTTATTATAATTCAAGATTTTTTCCTCCTTAATATATTTTTTCTATATTTTATCATATACAAAAAAATAAAGCAAAGTTTAATTATTTTTAAACTTTACTTTATTTATATTATCTTTCTTGAAGTAATATCATTTGTATCTCTTTTGTTTTTAATCCTTTCTGTTTCATTACTTCCATTTTATTTTTCAATGCTACTTGTGTTTCTAAAAATATTTTTATATTGTTTATCATAAGTAGATATATACATTTTATATTTTCTGAATATAAGTATTTTACAGTATTATCTATAAACTCTTCATTTTCTCTTATAAATTTTAGTATATTATCATTATATTTATTTTCTATTTTGTTAATTTGTTCTTCTGTAAATCCATATTTTTTTAAATATTCCATTTATATTCCTTTCTATAATTCAAAATCCTCACTATCTCCTTGTGAAAATTCATATCCATTTTTTCTTCTCTTTACAATCTTATTTTGAATCATTTTCTGCCTTATACTATGTATTATTCCCATAACAGCCTCTTCTTCAATTCCAGTAATAGCTGATATTTTAGAATATAATGAATCTGCTTCTCCTTCTTCAATTAGTGTTATCATACATTCCATAATTTCTTCCTCTGCAGAGTCAAATTCAGCTTTTTTATAGTCTACATTACTTCTCAAATTATTTTCTTCACATTGACTCTCAACATTACTTCCTGCTCTAATATCCCTTTGTACTTCTTCTCCTTCACCATTTACAACAGTTAATGACATATATTGGGTGTCATTTAATACTGCATGTAAATATCCGCATTACTTTATTAAATATTGCTGCATTTAATCTATCTGGTATATGATCAAGATTATTAACCAAATTTCCACATTTTGTTATAATTACTTCTAATGCATTACTTTGAATTTCCTCAACATCAAATTTTCTACTTGTTCTTTTTACAAATACATAAGCTACTTTTCTTGCCATATCACTTAATTCTTCTGCATGTTCATTTAAATATATTTCATTTATAGTTGTTGAACCTCCTACATATACATTTCCTTTTGTTTGTAGTCTTCCTACAAGTTCATATGTAAAATTAGTAGCAGTTGGATAACACACTACTTCTCTAATAAACTCTTCTACTGTAATATGCTTTTTCCTACAAATTGTTTCTACTTCTTCTCTGCTATAAAATCTATCATACATTTCTTTTAATTTCATATACTTTCTTATTCTTCTATATTTCCTATTTTTGTCTTCTGGAACTTCTTCATCATTAAATAATGTTTTTGCATCTTCTAAGTTTGATTTTGTTGATATCATAGTAGTCCATTCTTTTTCTATTACTTCTTTTCTTACTCCATTTCTTTCTAATATTGAAATTAATTCTTCTAGTTCTTCTGAACTACATCTTGTTAACGATGATAACGCTTTTTCCGCTGTTTCCTTATTTATATCATGTCTATCCAAAACTGCAAATATATTTTTTATATTTTTTGCTTTTCCACTTGCTAAAACAGACAAACAATTTTCTATTGCTTCTCTACTTATTCCATTTTCTTCTAGCACTTTTAATATGTCTTCTATTTCATCTGCACTACCATTTGTCAAAATGGACAAACAATTTTCTATTGCTTTTTTACTTATCTTATACTTTTCTAATACATTAAATATTTTATCTATTTCATCACTATTTCCTCTAGCAAGTACTACCAAACAATTTCCTACAGACATTGTAGTTATTCCATGCTTTTTAAGTACTCTAATTATACTTTCTATTTCTTTTGCTTTTCCCTCTGTTAAAACAATTAGAGAATTTTCAATTTGCTCTTTTCCTATTCCCTGTTCGTTTAATACTATTAATGTATCTTCTATATCTTTTGCGTTACCAAATGCAAGTACTGATAATGATTTTTTTATAGCTTCTTTACTTATTTGATATTTTTCTAATACAGTTAATATTTTATCTATTTCATCTGCTTTTCCTCTTTTTAATACTGTCAAGCATCTTTCTATATCACTAATATTTATTCCATGCTTTTTTAATACTTTTAATACTTCTTCTATCTCTTTTAGTTTACCTTCTGATATTATAGATAAACATTTTTCCATCCCATTTTTACTTACACCAACATCTGCTAATAATTCTAATATATCACCTATTTCTTTTGCTTTTCCCTTAACTATTACTGTTAAACATTTCTCTATTGCATTTTTGCTTATTTCATATTTTGCTAATACCTCAAATATCTTATCTACTTCTTTTGTATCCCATATATTTAAGACAATCATACAGCTTTCTATTGCCTTCTTAGAAATATCATATTTTTCTAATACTTCAAATGAACTTTTTATTCTTGTAGCTTTGCCATCTAATACTACTAAAGATATGCATCCGTTAATTGCATCATTACTTATTTTATGATTATCTAATACTTCTAATATATCGACAACTTCTCTTGGTCTTGCTATAATAAATTGATAAAAATATTTTTCAACTGTTTTTAAAGGTATATCATGTTTTATTATAGCAGCCAAAACATCTTTTATATCTTCTGGCTTAGCTTTTACTATCCCTTCTAAATTAGAACTAATTAAGTCAATTTTTATTCCAAATTTCTTTAAAGAAGTAATTATTTCTTTTAAAGCATTAGGTTCATTTTTATTTAAACTAAAAAGGCAACTTTCTACTTTCTTTACATCTATACCTTCTTCTTTAAGTACCTTTAATGCTTCTTCTAATTCTGTAGCTTTTCTTTTAACCAATACTGTTAGGCTATTTTCTACTGCTTTTTTTCCTACATTATATTTATTTAGTACTTCAAATATTTGGTCTATTTCTGTTGGATTTCCTTTTATTAATACTAACATACATTTTTCTATTGTGTCTTTTGATATTCCATGTTTAGTCAGTGTCTCAAACACATTCTTGATTTTTTCTGGTTTTCTTGCAACAAAAATAGATAAAGAATTTTCCATTGCCTCTTTACCTATTCCATATTTAGTTAATAATTCATATACTGCTCTTGTATTATCTACTCTTCCTTTTGCTAAAACAGATAAACAATTTTCTATTGAAACTTTGCTAAAGCCATACTCATTAAGTAATAAATTCAGCATATCTCTCATTGCTGATTCTTCTCCTGAAGTAAATAGAATTAAGCAATTTCCTATTAAATCTTTCTTTATCTCATATTCATTTAATACTCTAAGAACACCTTTTATTCTTTCAATTTCGCCATCTCTTAATAGAGCATTAGTTGATTTATTTAATATTCTTTCTATTTGCTCTTCTGTAAATTTTGCTTCTCTAAAGCACTTTACTAAATCTTTTATACTTATCATAAATTTCTACATTTCTCCTAAATATTTGAAAATTAATTTTACCATAAAATGTCAAAAAAAGCAAAATACTAATGCATTTTGCTTTTTTCAATTTAGTTTTATATTCTATCAAATACTTTTAATAATAATACCATACGAACAAATAGTCCATTATGTGCTTGTTCAAAGTAGCAAGCTCTTGGATCATCATCTATTTCAGGTGATATTTCTGTTACTCTTGGTAATGGATGAAGTATTATTGTATCTTTAGAAAATGTATCTAGTACTTTTTGGTCTATAATAAATTCTGCATTTTCAAAGTTTCCTTCAAATCTTTCTGTTTGTATTCTTGTTTGATAAATAACATCTATATCTCTTGGTAGTTCTTCAAATCTATTGCATGTTTTATACTCTATTCCTTTTTCTTTAAGCATATCTATATATTCCTGAGGAAGTGCAAATGCGTCTATACTTAATCCATATACTTCTATATTATCATATAATGATAATAACCTTAGTAATGAATGGATTGTTCTTCCATATTTTAAGTCACCAACTATTGCAACTTTTATCCCATCAATTTTTCCTTTTTTCTTTTTTATTGTATAAATGTCTAATAGACTTTGAGATGGGTGTTCTCCCTTTCCAGCTCCAGCATTTAATATTGGCATTTTATTAACACTTGCAGCTTGAACTGCTGATGTATCTGATCTATGCCTTATTACCATTGCATCTGCATATCCTGAAATTATTTTCACAGTGTCTTCTATTGTTTCTCCTTTTGTTGCAGAAGACGCAACATTTGCATTTTCTGTTGTAATTATTTTAGCTCCTAATTTTAATGCTGCTGTTTCGAATGATAATCTTGTTCTTGTACTAGGTTCATAAAACATAACTGCAATTATTTTATCATCTAGTTTATGAGAATACTCCTTTTGATTATTTCTCACTTTATCTGTTAATTCAATTATCTCCTCTAAGTCTTCTCTTGTAAATTGGTCACTACTTAATATATGCTTCATTTATTTCCTCCTTAGAAATTATATTTTTTCTATTATATTACATCATCTTTTTCATTTCAACATTTTTATATAATTTTTTTAGATTTTTATATCACTTTTTTTAATATTTTCATACTATATATTAAGCTTGTTTAAAGCTTAGAAGGAGAGAAAAAAATTATGGAATATGAAAATAATAATGACAAATGCCCAATAGTTGAAGTAGATGGTTTTATGGAAACAGGAAAACAATTTGATATAGAAATAAATCTTCCAGAAGATAATCGTAATGTTATCTTTGGTGTAATAAAAGATTGCTACCATGAACCAGCTAGAGACGCAGTTGTAAAACTTATCGAAATCGATTATGAAAAAGGTGAAGAAGTTAGAAAACCTGTATCTCATACTTTTACAGATGAATATGGTGAATTCGTATTTGGACCTCTTTGCCCAGATAAAAAGTATGCCATAGATGTTTGGGTTAACAAAGTTAGAACATTTAAAATTTGTGCTAAAGGTAGCAGAAAAGGTAAATGTTTAAAAGGTGTTAAAATGGATCAATGTGATAAATGTATAGAACACAATCCTTGTGATTATAGAAGCACTGAATCAGAATCAAGTTCTGAATCTTGCGAAAATTGCTAATAGTTAGCTAAGCTTAAACCATATAGTATATACTTTATTACTAAAGATATGCTATATGGTTTCTTTTTTATAGTAAAAATTAAAACTTACCTATTTATTTTACCTCTAATGTATATGGATTTCCTGATGATCCTGAACCAATAAGATTAATTTTAACCTTTTCCAAAGGAATTATAGAAATTGGACGAAGAGCTAAATTAACACTTCCTGATTCTGAAATTGTCTGCCAACCGTTACCTGTTCCACTTTGACTATGGTTTAAAATACCAGGTCCGAGCCCAATACATAGGTGAATAACCTGTTCCATGCATATTATAATTCCAATAAGTATTTAAAGGCATAGAAACCTTTCCATTCATAACAGCTGTAAATGTAAATGCAGGTGCTGTTGTCCAATGCCAATTACTATTACTATTAGCTCCAGCTGTTGATTTATAAAAGAGTGCACAAGTAGCTCTTGAAGATAAAAAGTATTGTAAGAAAGCTGTATCTCCGAATTTATGTGTAATTAAGTCTGAATACATCTCATTAATAAAATTACTTTTTTCTAAAGGCTTCTCCCAAAATGTTTGTGTTGGTTGTATATATGTTTGAGCAGTATTATATGTTTGTGTAAAATACCCGTATTCATTATCTGTATTTTGTGGCTGTGTACTTCTACTTATTCCTTCTCCTTCTTCAATTTTTATTGATCTACTATCACTAGCAGATACTCCACTTATATTTGCATATTCTTCATATTGCCATATATATGGATAGTTCTTGTATGTTTTACTATTATAGCTATCAGTATATGTTTTATATCCGTTATAATCATATGTTCTTGGGTTCCAATAACTTATATTTAGTACTGCTTCTATATCTTCTATATTTAGGTTTCTTGATGTTGCTCCAAGTGTACTATTACTATAGCAACTA
>JAAWPK010000010.1 GCA_022799935.1 Clostridia bacterium | reverse complement strand
ATCATCATTATTTTTTGGTTCATACATATTTACATATATATGTTCCCGCTTGGTCTTTTAAAGGATTTTTTGTTTACTTTTCAATGTACTTTTTTGTTTCCTATTGATAAGGAACTTTTAAATTATACACTTTTCAATTTCATTTGTCAACACTTTTTTTAAACTTTTTTAAAAAAGTTTTTTAGGTGTTTTAGGGCAAAAGAAAAACCAGTAATTACAACTGCTAATTTATTCATTGTTAACCTTAAATATTACTAGTTTGTATATTAAATTATATACACTTTTTAATATGTTTTTCTTTGTTTTGATTAGTGTATTATTATAATAACATAATTAGTTTTCTATGTCAACACTTTTTTTGAAAATTTTTAAAGTTTTTTTAGTTTTTTTCAGGCTTACAGAAAATGGAAATAGAAATTATTTTCTATCTCCATTTTAATTATATTTGTACTTTAAAATTTAGAACTATTTCTGTCTCCAATTTATTTACTTAGTGTATTTCTAAACTAAATGGATCACTTGTTTCTCCAGCACCAGTGTTTCCAATTTCTACAGAACTTAAAGGGATTTCAACTACGGGGCGCACCACATATTTACGATCAAAGTAACCAGTACCATTGTAGATAAATAAGTCATCCCAGCCAAGCATACCATACATACACTGCACACCAAAACGAGCATTTATAGTGTTTTCAAGGTATACGCAACGAGACGCTAGCCAGTGGTTTGCTAAGTTTGTGCTCGAATTTCCAGACTTTAATGTCATATAATAATAATTACTATTTGTAAATGAACTTATTGTTAGTGTTGGATTTTGATTTTTGTCAACACTTTTTATCTTCCTTCACAAGCTTCTTCCGGTGACCCCATAAAATTTTTGTTTTTTTCTTCTATTGCAGCCCAAATTTCTTCCCATTTGTATGGAAGTGTTTTCCTCGCTTTTGTAAGTTCTATTGCTTTATTTAATAATTTTATACTATCTCTATCTTTTACATCTTCTAATGTTCCCTTATACATTTTTAATGACTTTTCTGCTCTTCTTTTCATTCCTGTGTGAAAATATAATTCTGCTAGTACTAATGCTACTTCTGTTTTATCTTCTCCCTCTAATAATGCTTTTATTTTTTCTACATCTTTGGATATGTCTTCACTTTCATAAATTATTCTTCTCGCTTTTTGTATAGGAGTTTCCTTTTCTTGTTTATTAGTTTTTTCTAAAATTTCTTGATCAAGTGTTCTGATTCTTATAGGTTCTAGCCTTCTTCTTGGTTCTTCTATTTCTTTTAATCCTGTTTCTGATTTTTCTTTCATTTGTATGTTCAATTTTGATATAAGCATACCTGCTGAAATAGAATCTTTATCTGCAGCTGCCATGCTTATTGCTCCTCTTATTTGTCCTTTTGATGTTATTGTCATTGTTCTCATTATAGTTCTCAGTCTCTTTATTGCTTTTGAATCATTATTGGCTCTTGCTAATCTTATTAGAAGCATTGTTATTTTAGGATTATTAGGTTCTACTCTTAGTTTTTCATATAAATATTTTTGCTCTTCGCTTGTATTACCTTCTTGCCTTGATATCTTTATCATTGTGTCAATTGCTTGTAAATTATCAGGGACTTCTCTTAATACATCTAAAGCATTCTTCTTTCTCAATTTTCTTTTTGATTCTATGTCTAACTGGTCTATAGGTTTTTGATTTATAGAATTCATTTGTTTTTCCTCCGTTTATCTTACACTCATAAAAATAGCTCCTATCAAGCGTTTAGGAGCTATTTTATTATATTTATTTTGATAATCCTTTATTTTTTCTTAGGAAAGATGGTATGTCTAAGTCTTGTGAATTTCCACTTACACTTTCTACTGATGATGGTACTGATGTTATTTTCTTATCCCACGCTTTTGATACTATTTGATCAACTCCTATGCTTGATGCCATTCTATCTTTATCAAATCCTGTCGCTATTACTGTTATAACTATTTCATCTTCTAGGCTCTCATCTATTGCTGTACCAAAAATAATATTTGCTTCTGGATCTACACTTCTTTGTACTAGTTCAGCAGCTGTGTTAATTTCTTGTAATCCTATGCTATTTGATCCTGTAATGTTTATAATTACTCCTCTTGCTCCTTCTATTGAAGTTTCTAGTAATGGACTTTGTATTGCTTGTTTTGCTGCATCTTCTGCTCTATTTTCTCCTGTTGCTCTTCCTATTCCCATATGTGCCATTCCTGTATTTAACATTATTGTCTTAACATCTGCAAAGTCTAAGTTTACAAGTCCTGGGTTTGCAATAAGGTCAGATATTCCTTGTACACCTTGCATTAATACTTCATCTGCCATAATAAATGCATCTACCATTGATGTCTTTCTATCTATTATCTGTAGTAATTTATCATTTGGTATTACTACTAATGCATCTACTTTGCTTTTTAAACTTTCTATTCCTCTTTCAGCTTGTGATAATCTCTTTTTTCCTTCGAATGTAAATGGCTTTGTAACTACACCTATTGTAAGTATTCCCATTTCTTTTGCACATCCAGCAACTACTGGTGCAGCACCAGTTCCAGTTCCTCCTCCCATACCTGCTGTAACGAATACCATATCAGCGCCTCTTAAAGTTTCAGCTATTTCTGTTTTGTTTTCTTCTGCTGATTGTGCTCCAATATCTGGATTTGCTCCTGCTCCTAGTCCTCTTGTAACTTTCTCTCCTATTTGTATTTTTGTGCTAGCATTAGAATTTTTTAAAGCTTGTCTATCTGTGTTTACTGATATAAACTCTACTCCTTTTATTCCACTTGCTATCATTCTATTTACCGCGTTGTTTCCAGCTCCTCCTACACCGATTACTTTTATTACTGCGTTATCATCTATCGATCTTTCCATTTCATCATACCCTAACATATTCTAGTTCCTCCCTTAACATTTAACTATAAAAAAATTCTTTTATTCTTTCAAGTATTGTTTTAAAAATACTTTCATCGCTTGTTACATCTATCGTACTCGATACAGATTTAGAAAATGGTTTTGATGCAACATATCTTACAAGTGCATAAGATGTCCTAAAACTTGGTTTTATTGTGCTTACCAGTCTTCCTGTTGATATTTTTACTGGTATATTTAGTGCAATTTTTCCAGCTACATCACTCTTATTTATATTTGTTATACCTTGTCCTGTTAAAATTACATTGTTTATTCTTTGTTTTATTCCTTGATTGATAATATCCCTATTGATGAGAGAAAACATCTCTTCAATTCTTGCTTCTATTATCTCTATAAGTTCAGAACTCTTTATTGTTTTATTTTTTGTTTCTCCTTTATATGTATTTAAAAATATATCATGATCATTATCTATAAATGATTTTAAAGCTAATCCATATTGCCTCTTTAACTTATCTGCTTCTTCCTCTGATATATTTAATACTAATTCTATGTCTCTTCTTATAGTGTCTCCACCAAGTGGTATAGTATTTGTATATATAAATTTTTCTCCTTCAAAAACACCTATCTCTGTATTACCTGCACCTATATCTAGTAGCATAACATTGTCACTTAATTCATTCCTATCTAAAACTAGATTTCTTTCTGCAAGTGTTACTGGAACCATACCATCTAGCTCTACTCCTGCTTTTTTAAATATTGAGCTCATCTTTTTCATGTGTTCCTTATCTACTAGTATAATCTGAGCCTGTAAAGTAAAGTTTGCACTTAAGCAACCAACAGGATCTTGAACTTTTTCTCCATTATCTAATATAAAGCATTCAGGAACTATATCTATAATTACTTTTCCATCTGGAACTTCTATATCCTTAACTTGCATTATACTTGCACCAACATCTTTAGCCGATATTCCTGCATATTTATCTTTTACTTCCTTTATAATACTATTTTGAACTATAGTAATATATTTTCCTGGAACTGTGACATAAGCAGAGTGTATCTTTAAATTGGCTTCATCTTCAGCATCTTGAATTGTTTTAGCTATCGATAAACTAATATCATCTTCATCTACTATTTTTCCTTTTTGTATTCCACGACATTTACTTTTTGTAGAAGAAATTATCTCTATTTGATTGAAATTATTTACTTCTCCAACAATAGCAGATACCTTAGAAGACCCTATATCTAAGCCGACAATTATATCACCTATTGCCAATCTTAACTCCTCCATTTTTATAATTTTTTCTGTACTTATTTATTCTAATTTAGTCAGAAAATTCTACTCAATAAGAATATAATATTTCATAAAAAATGTCAATAGAATTTGTAATATTTTTGTAACATTTTTGTAATAAAGTTGTTATATGTTTTTATAATTAAAAGCTAATATCTTGAGTTTGTAAGACATTAGCTTTTAATTATTTTTTATTCTTTACTTTCTTCCTGTGCTGTCGTTTTATTTTCTTTCATTTTTGACCATTTTTCTAGATAAAATCTTCTTATCATTGTTAAATTATTAAACATTCTTCCAACAAATACAACTATTGCAGCAAGATATATGTCTACATTTAATTTATTTCCAATAAATGTTAATAGTATTGACAAAATCGCATTTCCGAAGAACCCTGTAACAAATATTTTAAAATCAAAATTTTCTTTTAATGTTGCTGTAATTCCTCCGAATACAGAATCAAGTGCGGCAACAATTGATATTGCTAAATAGTCTGAATATATATATGAAATTGTAGGAGCATTTACCCCTAAAATCACACCTACTAGGCATCCTATTATTATAGATAATACTACCATCTTTCTTACCTCCTATTTTTTTACATATTTTAATGTCATTTCGCCCTGATATTTTCCTATAAATATTTGTGGCTCTTTAACATCCATATCTATTTTATATCCTGCCAGAGTATATGTATCTATGTATCCTCCCTTAATATTTAAAGCACTCTGTAAATATTTTTTATCTCCAATAGCTTTTATTTCATAAGGTGATGTTGTTCTTTGTCCATTAATACATATAAAATTCCCAACATCAAATATATCACTTTTTGAGACTATTCTTTCTCCATTTATTGAAATTGCTTCTGCTCCTGCAAGTCTTAATTCATTTATAATGTCTATAAGATCAGCTGTTGTAATTATACTTGATTCTCCTTCATCATGTCTAATTACACTTTCCATTTTTATAACTATTCCTTCTCCTTGTACATCAGTTTGTCCAAGAAGCATTTTTGATTTTTTTACATCTTCTTCTAAAAGTTTGACTGCATCTTCTTCTGATTTTTCATCTAATTTATATTCATCTATTTTTGTTTGAACATCTTCTAATTCTTTCCTTGTCTCTTCAGACTTTTCCTTATAACTTGCTAACATTTCTTTTAGTTCAGTTTCTCTCATAAGTTCTATTTCATGAGTGTCATTTGTTTTAACTATATTGAATTGTATGAGCATTACATATATCATCATAAAACTCATTATTCCAATTGTTATGCTCATTATTATTTTATTTTTATCCATAATTTCTCCTATTCAACTGTTTTCATATATTTTGAATTAATAATTCCACTGTATTTTTCAACAGTTACATTATTTGCTTTTTCTATGTTTACAATTACGCCTGTATCTTGCATATAATCTAAACAGCCTCCATTTCTGTTTATACCAGATAGGCTTTCTGGATTTCCAATAGCATTTATTTTAAATGGAGAACTTAATTTTACTCCATTTATTGTGATTACTGTTCCGCTACAAGTTATTGCTGTTGTACCTAATATTCTTTGTCCATTTATTGATATAGCTTCTGCTCCTGCATTATTTAATTCATTTACTATATCCCTCAAATCACCATCATGTACTATGTAAGAACTTACACTATCTACTCGTTCATCTATTTCACTTAGTTTTACTTTGTTGTTATCTGAAACAGTTACTATTATTCCACTTCCAGTTAGTTCTGTAAGTCCAAGTAATTTGTTATTATTTGCAAGTTCTTCTTGAAGTTCTGTACCTCTTCCGATTTTCTCTTGTCATTTCACTTCTTACATCTTCTAGCTCTTTTTCTCTATCTTCTAATGTTTTATATAAAGACTCATATTCTTCCTTTCTCCTTAGTACTTCATCTTTTAGTCTTTGTTCTGCATAAGGTGAACCAACTATTTTTGTCGCTTCTTTTATTGTATTTAGTTGTACAATTATTGAACAAGTTAGAAGTACACACATAATGCCTATTGTAACTGCTATTTGTGATTTATTTTTCATATATTTAGCCTCCATTTTTATAAATATTGTTATTGATTCTCTGTAAAGAATGTTTGAGATGTATTTAAATGAATTGTTCCTCCAACATTTTTATTTTGTTCTATAAAATATTTTATCCATAGCATTTTTGTACTTAAATCTGTAGTATCTCCAAGTAAAACAGTTTTGTTTTCTTCAGCAAATTCTAATATATAATTATTAGTGTCTGAAATATCTACCTTTGTAAGTTTTTGTTCTATCTCATTGTTTTTTATTCCATCTTGTATTTTTATAAGGCTATTGAATTTCATTAGATCTTCTTCATTTAACCTATCTCCTAATTCAAATGTATTAATATCTGTTAAAACTCCTTGTAATATTGGTACTTCTGGCTTTTGTGAACTTTCTTCCAATATATATCCATTTTTGTCTATATAAATATATAGTCCATTTCTTTCTATTACATATGCTACTATTCTTTCTGTAACAGTTATTTTTACAGTTCCTGGAAATATTCTTGTTATTTCTGCTTGTTCTACATAACTTTCACTTTCTATTTGTTCTTTAATCTTTGTTTTACTTATTTTAAAGATATTTTCTCCGAATTTCTATATTCGATATTGTTATATATGCATTTTCACTTATTTTATTTGCATTTTCAACTATTACTTCTGTTATATTAAATATTGGTGATACAAATAAAAATGCACCTATTCCAATTAGTAATGCTAGTATTACTAATAGTTTTAATATTAGTATTAATATTTTTTTAATTTTTTCTAATCTTCTTTTTTTTCTTCTATGTTCCTGCTTTTTTTGTTTTGAAGTTTGAGGGTTGTCCTTTTTATTCTTTTTAGCTTTATGATTATTATATCCAATTATAATTTCTTCATCTTCTTCTATTTCTTTCTTTTTTGACATTTTGCCCTCCTTTACTTTATTTTTTTGTTGGGCGCTTTTAGTATGCGCCCACATTTTCCAATTCTATTTTTGCTCCAAGAGAATTTAATTTCTTATCCAAGTTTTCATATCCTCTTAATATATATTCTGCATTATTTACAACAGTTCTTCCTTTTGCGACAATTCCTGCAAGTACTAAACTCGCTCCACCTCTCAAGTCTGTTGCTTCAACTGTTCCTCCATATAATTTTCTAGTGCCTTTTATAACACAAATCTTTCCTTCGACTGTAATCTTTGCTCCCATTTTTCTAAGCTCATTTATATATTTATATCTATTTTCAAATATATTTTCTACAATTAATGATGTTCCTTTTGCTGTTGAAAGCATTGCTCCAAATACTGATTGCATATCTGTCGGAAATCCTGGATATGGCATTGTTTTTATTTCTATATTTTTTAGCCTTTTAGGTGCTTCGAGTTCTATTAAATCTTTTTTTACATTTAATAAGCAGCCACAATCTTCTAGCTTATGAAGTACAGGTGTTAAATGCTCTGGAATTACTTTTTTTAATTTTATATATCCTCCTGTTTCTGCAGCTGCACAAAGTAGTGTTCCTGCTTCTATTCTATCTGGCATTACATTATAACTAACTTCTTTTAGCTTTTTTACTCCTTTTATTCTTACTTCACTTGTTCCTGCTCCAGAAATTTTAGCCCCCATTTTGTTTAACATATTTTGTAAATCTATTATTTCAGGTTCCATCGCTGCATTTTTTATTACAGTTTCTCCATCTGCAAGTGCTGTTACAAGCATTATATTTTCTGTCGCACCAACACTTGGAAAATCTAAATGTATTTCAGTTGGCATAATCTTATCTGTATTGCATTTTATAGTGCCAGATTCTTCTTTTATATTTACTCCAAGTGATTTAAATGCTTTTAAATGTAAATCTATTGGTCTCGAACCAATATCACATCCACCGTGGATATGAAAATCTAGCTTTTTTGCTTCGTCCGTATCATTGCTCCCACAATTACTACTGATGATCTCATTTGTCTCATAAGATCATTTGGTATTTCAAAATTTGTTACATTACTAGAATCAATTACTATTTTACCATTATTCTTCTTTACTTTGCAACCTAATTTTTTTAGTATTTCAAACATCATTTGTGTATCATGGATATTTGGCACATTATATAACTTTGTTATACCACAATTTAATATACTTGCAGCAATTATAGGGAGTGATGCATTTTTTGAACCTGATACATAAGTTTCTCCCTCTATCTTTCTTCCTCCATTTATTATGTAAGAATACATTACTTTCACCTTCCTTTATGTAAATATATTATGCTTTTATTTGTTTGTTTGTGATTTTATGTATCCTTAAGTTAAGTTTTTATGGAATTACTAATTTGTTTATTTTAGATTTTACATATGCTTCTAACTTTTTCATAAACTCTTCTGCTCCAATTTCCTTTTTTGCAACCATATCCAATCCCTTTTCCCAACTTGCTGTAAGTTTTGGATTTAACATGTCTGGCATAGAGCTTCTTACTACATCATAGATGAGTTCTCCTTTATCTGTCGGAGTTATTATCTGTGTTTTACTATTTATTGCTATATAATTTATTTTTTCTAGTTTTTTCATTATTTCTGCTCTTGTTGCACTTGTACCAATTCCTGCACCTTTTATTTGTTCTCTTAATTCTTCATCTTCTATTAATTTTCCTGCATTTTCCATTGCAAGTATCATAGATCCAGAATTATATCTTGTTGGTGGAGATGTTTCAGCAGATTTTATTTCAAAGTTCTTAATTCCTATTTCTTGTCCTTTTTTTAGTGATGTTAAAATTGTTAAGTCATTATCTTCTTCTTCATTTTCTTCTTTGTTTTCTTTATCTTTGTCCTTTTCATTTTTAGGTTTCAAGATTTCTAAGTAGCCTTTCTTTGTACAAACTTTTCCACTTGTATTAAATTCTTCATTTTCTATTCCTATAGTTACATTTACTTTGTTAAATTCTGCTGGTGGATAGAATATTGCAAGAAATCTCTTTACTATTATTTTGTATACATTTTTTTGTAATTCTCCAATTTTCTCATAATTTTCGAATCCTTCTCCCGTTGGTATTATTGCATAATGGTCTGTTATTTTACTATCGTTTACATACTTGGATTTTACAATGTCTGTACTATATTTTTCTTCTGACATTTGTTTTATATATGCTTGTATTTCTTCATCTCTAAATCCTTTTGCAATTCCATTTAAATTTTTTGTTATAACTTTTGCAACTGCGGTCGAAAGTACTCTTGCATCTGTTCTTGGATATGTCACAAGTTTTTTTTCATATAGTTCTTGTATTACTGCTAGAGTCTCATCTGGCTTTATTTTAAATTTCTTTGTGCATTCATTTTGTATTTCTGCTAAATTGAATAGAAGTGGTGGATTCTCTTTTGACTTTGTCTTTTTTACTTCTATTACTTTTGCTTGTTTTCCATCAAATGAAGTTATAAATTCTTTTGCTTCTATTTCTTTTTTAAAACCATTATCATTATATAGTTTTGGAGAATTGTACATTACTGATTTCTCTGTTACTTTCCATTCTGCTTTAAACGATTTTTCTTCTCCAAATTCTCCTAATATTTTATAGTATGATGTTTTTACAAAATTTTTTATTTCTCTTTCTCTTGATACTACCATTCCAAGTACACATGTCATAACTCTTCCAACTGATATAGATATTTTCTCTTCATTTATTTGTTTTGCAACTCTTCTTCCATATATTATCGATAAAAGTCTTGAAAAATTTATTCCTATCAAGTAGTCTTCTTTTGCTCTTAAATATGCCGAATCTGATAAACTATTGTATTCACTTAAATCTTTTGCTTCTCTTATTCCTCTTTTTATTTCTTCTTCTGTTTGCGAATCTATCCATACTCTTTTTCTTTGTTTATCTTTTATTCCGAACTTCTTGTTCTACTAATCTATATATATATTCTCCTTCACGCCCAGAGTCAGTAGAGACATATACTGTATCTATGTCTTCTCTTGTTAATAGTCCTTTTATTATATTAAATTGTTTTTCAACACTTGGTATTATTTCATATTTATATTCTTTTGGAAGAAATGGAAGTGTATCTAGCCTCCAAAATTTTAGTTTTTCATCATATTTTTCAGGGTATGACATAGTAACCAGGTGTCCTACACACCAGGTTATTACCCATTCTTCTGATTCTAGATATCCATTTTTATTTGCTCCGATTTATTCCGAAGTACTTTTGCAAATTCTCTTGCAACTGATGGTTTTTCTGTTATTAATATTTTCTTTGCCATTTTTTGCTTTCCTAATTTCTTTTTTTATACTTTGGATTATATACTATTTTTTTGATTTTTTGAAGTAGGTTTTATAAATATATTTTTATTTTGACAAAAATCCTTCTTTTTTTCTTTATTATATATTGGATAAAAGTTTTTGAAAATAATTTTATTTTAGTAATAAAAAAACACAGAATTTTTTACTCTGTGCTTTTATTTAATTATTTTATTATATTTAAGTTTATCTAGTATTTATAAATATTATTTGCTTCTTTTTTAGAACATAGAATTATTATATAGGTTATAATTTTGGTTATTTGAAGCAACTGAATTAGAAATTGTAACAAATTTTATAGAATAAATATCTGCATATATAGTAGTATTACTTTCTAACGCTCTTAACAGAATATAACTTGCACCTACATCTTCTAAAATTCCAATTCTATCTACTAAATTATTAGTTCCTATTAGAAATTCTACTCTTACTAGTTTTCCTATCTGTTGTCTTAGAAATGCTGGTGTATATATATTATTAGTTAATATTTCTGGTGAATTTGCATTAGTTGTTACATGTTCTTCTACTTGTCTTTTATTTGATAATTGATTATCTTCCATATAAAAGTCTCCTTTAATTTTAAACTTAAGTATTTTCATAAGAAGCAGTTGGTCTATAGAAGCAGTGTTCGCCTAACCTAGTATGAAAAGTTCCCGATCCATTAGATGGAAATGTACTACTGCAACTAGGTTTAAATGGATTTAGATACCACAAGCATTCTCCAATTTCATTTAGTCTATTTCCTGCCATTGCCCAATCTGCTATGTTATAATGAATGTCTGTTGGTGTCATATTATAAATGTTTTGTGGATTATATCTGTTAAAAAGATTCTCTGCTACACAATCAAATTGCCCTGGCTGAAATATAATATTTCGAATATTTCCACCTTGAGAGATCCTTGAATATTCTCCACTTGAAACATTTACCCTATTCATTATCACAGAGGCAACTGCTTTCATTCCATTTTCTCCTTCTCCTCCAGCTTCACATTGGACAATTCTTGCAATTAATTCTCTGTCTGAATATGCCATAAGTAATCACCCTATTCTATTTTATGAAAAACTTAATTAAAGGTGAAAAATGAAATAAACTAAAGATCCAATGCTTTTTTAGTTTACTTCATCTGTCTCATTCATATTATCCTACTGTCATAATTACAAATACACTTATTCCTTGCCCTTTTCCGAAATTCTGTTAATTCTTCTCCTGTTGTTGCTGTTATCCCAACTTGGTTTGGTTTTATTTCAAGTATTTGTGCTATACTTTCTCTCATTTCTTCTATCTTTGGTGACATCTTTGGTATTTTTGCTTCTATTGTTATTGATATATGTACTATCTTTTCTTGTAAATCCTTTAATGCTTCTTTTACATATTCTTTACTATCTGTTATTCCACTTTTACACATTTTATCTGCCACTTCTCCGAAGTATATTTTTGCATGTTATTCCGAGAAATAGCATTTGTTATAGCATGCAATATAACATCTCCATCACTATTAGCTTTCATTGGATTTTCATTTTCAAAAATTACTCCACCTAAAACTAGTTTTTTTTCTTTATTTTCAAAATCAAATCTGTGGCTATCTTGCCCTATTGATACTTTCATTTCTTCCTCCATTACATTAAATATTTTTTCGCAATTTCATAAAATATTTGTGTTCCTATTACTACTGGATTTATTCCGACAAGTAAAATTTTCGTTATGCTGTGGATAATATTTATCTGTGCCACAACCGACAAGTATCATTGCTCCTGGTATTTCTTCTAAAAAATATGAAAAGTCTTCTGAACACATTGTTTTATAATTTGTATCTAATTTGCAATTAATTTTATTAACAATTTCTTGTATTTCCTTTGCTTCTTTTTCACTATTTATTGTTGCTGGATAGTTTCCTATAAATTTTACTTCTGCTTCTCCACCTAATTTTTTTGCAACTTTTTCTGCCTTGTCTTTCAATTGTTCTTTTGTTTTATTTCTTATTTCATTATTAAATGTTCTGCAAATCCCCTTTAAATATGCTTTTTCTGGTATTACATTATTATTTGTTCCAGCATTTATTGATGTTATTCCTAAAACAATCTTTTTATCCTCTTCTTCATTTAGTACTGCCATATTTTTTATTTCTACTCCTATTAGGTTTGCTATATATATTGTATCAATACATTTTTCTGGCATAGCTGCATGCCCACCTTTTCCTTTTATAGTTATTTCAAATGGATCTGTCGAAGCCATTATAGCACCAGTCTTTATCCCTATTGTTCCTTCTTTAAGTTCACTCCAAACATGTATTGCAAATGATTTATCTACTTTTGGATTTTCTAATACACCGTGCTTCTATCATTTTCTTTGCTCCGTCCTTTTCCTTCTTCATCTGGTTCAAATAATAATTTCACTGTTCCTTTTATCTTATTCCTATTTTTCATTAGTAATTCTGCAAGTGATAATAGTATTGTCATATGTGCATCATGTCCACATGTGTGTTTCGTTCTACCTGTTTCATCCATTATAACAGCATCCATATCACTCCTAAATAATATACAAGGTCCTTCTTCTTTTTCTTTTATGGTTGCTACTATGCCTGTTTCATAAATATTTTCTTTTATATCTTCATATCCAATTTCTTTTAATCTCTTTTTAATATATGTAGATGTTTTTATTTCTTTTAACCCGTGGTTCTGGATTGTTCCATAAGTATTCTTTATCTTCTTCCATTTGCTTTTGTAATCTTTTTATGTCATCATCTATACTCATTTGTTTTCCTTTCTATTTAAAAAGTTTTACTATTCTTGATACTGCTATTTCGGTGTCCTCTTTGCTTGAAAATGCTGTTAATCTAAAGAACCCTTCTCCTTGTTCTCCAAATCCTACTCCTGGTGTTCCAACAACTGCAACTTCATTTAGAAGTTTGTCAAAAAATTCCCATGATTTCATATCATCTGGTACTTTTAGCCATATATATGGTGAATCTTCTCCTCCATATACTTTAAATCCTGCTTTTTCTAATTCCTCTTTTATATATTTTGCGTTTTCTTTATAGTAATTTATATTTTCTTTTATTTCTTTTTGTCCCTCTTCTGTATATATTGCTTCAGCTGCTCTTTGTACTATGTATGAAGCAGCCCCAAATTTAGTACTTTGTCCTCTTCTCCATAGACTGTTTATACTTATTTTTTCATTATCTTTTGTATAGGCATTTAAAGTTTTTGGTACGACTGTATATGAACATCTTACTCCTGTAAAGCCTGCAATCTTTGAGTAACTTCTAAATTCTACAGCAACTTCTTTTGCCCCTTCTATTTCATATATACTATGTGGCATATTTTCATTTGTTATAAAGGCTTCATATACAGAATCATAAAAAATTATTGAATGATTTTCTCTTGCATAATTTACCCATTTTGTGAGTTGCTCCCTATTTAAAGCTATTCCTGTTGGATTATTTGGAGAACATAGATATATAATGTCTACATGTTCTTTTGGAAGTTCTGGTATAAATCCATTTTCTTCTGTTCCTTTTAGATATACTATTTTATCTCTTCCCATCATTATGTTCATATCTCTATATGCTGGATATACTGGATCCATTAAGCCTACTGTATTATTTATTGATAAAAGTTCCACCATGCCCGCTAAATCTCCTTTTGTTCCTGCTGCTATAAATACTTCATCATGGTCTAATGTTACACCTATTTTTTCATATTCTGTTTTTATAATTTTTTCTATTAGAAAATCATATCCTTGAACTAATCCATATCCTCTAAATGTTTCCTTTTTTGACATTTCATCTACTGCTTTATGCATTGCTTCTATTACAGGTTTGACAAGTGGAAGTGTTACATCTCCTATTCCCAAACTTTTTACTTCAATTCCTGTATTTTTTGCTTTATATTCATTTGTTTTTTCTATTATTTTAGAAAATAAATAATCATTTTTCAAGTTTAAAAATTCTTCATTTACTCTCGCCAAAGTTTAGTCACTCCTTTTCTTTAATTTCTTAGAAGATCCTCAAGCTCAATATTGCTTCCATACTTAATAATCATTGGAATAGATTTTGAAAGTTCTACATCTTCTATATTTGATTTAATCCTTTTTGTTCCTGGTATTACCACTGCATTTTCTGGAATAACAATTTGACCATTATCATTTGGAGTTATTATTTCTCCTTTTACATTGTCATATACTGGTGTACTTCCAGTAATTGTAACACCAGCCCCTATTATTGCATTTTGTTTTACTATTGTTCCCTCTGTAATTTGTGAACCTGCACCTATAAATACATTATCTTCTATTATTACTGGATATGCTCCAACTGGCTCTAGTACTCCTCCTATTATTGCTCCTGCTCCTATATGTACTTTTTTTCCTATTTGTGCACATGATCCAACAAGAGCAAGTGAATCTACCATTGATCCATCATCTATGTATGCACCTATATTTGTATAACATGGTGGCATAAATGTAACTCCTTTTCCAATGTATACACCATCTCTTATTGATACTGTCTTTGATACTATTCTTATCTTTTCTTCTATTTTAACTATTCTTTCTCCCATTGTGTCTTTATCTATTGAACCATCTGAAAATCTAATAATTTCTCCATATTTAAATCCAAGTAATATAAACTTCTTAACCCAAGTATTTACTTTCCATTCTCCATTTTGTTTTTCTGCAACTCTTACATTTCCAGCATTTATATCCATTTTAAATTTTTCCCATATTGGTATAAATTCTTCTCTATTTAAATCTCTTTTTTCTAGCATATTTATATATTCTTCCATTATTTATCCCTCCTAAAAATTAATTTTCATATTCTCCTTCAAATGCTATTTCTGCATTTCCTGTCATATATACATTTTTATCCCATTTGATTATTAGTTCTCCTCCAAGTAATTTTATTATTATTTCTTCTTTTTTATCTATAAGATTATTTAATGTACATGCAACACATACAGCAGAAGCTCCTGTTCCACATGCAAGTGTTTCTCCTGATCCCCTTTCCCATACTCTCATCTTTATTGTTTTTTCATTTACTATTTCTATAAATTCTATGTTTGCTTTTTTAGGGAAATGCTCATCTATTTCTAATATTCTCCCATATTTTTCTACATCAAAGTTATCTATATTGTCTACTATTGTTATAGCATGTGGATTTCCCATAGATACACATGTAAATATAAATTCCTTATCTAATGCTTTCAATCTCAAGTTCTTAACGATTTCTTCCTCTGATATTACTGGTATTTCCTTTGCATTTAGTATTGGTTTTCCCATATCTACTGTGACTTTTTCTACTTTTCCAGCTTTTATATGTAATTTTAGTTTTTTAGTTCCAGCTAATGTTTCAATTGTTATGTTCTCTTTTTGGGTTAGTCCTTTATCATACACAAATTTGCCAACACATCTTATCCCATTTCCACACATTTCTGCTTCTGTTCCATCTTGGTTAAACATTTTCATTTTAAAGTCTTCTTTTTTACTTTTGCATATTAATATTAATCCATCTGAGCCAATTCCAAAATGTCTATCACTCATAATTTTAGCTAGACATGATATATCTTTGATTGCTTTTTCCTCCATTTTTGTACAATCAATATAGATATAGTCATTGCCTAGCCCTTGCATTTTTGTAAATTTTATCATAATTCCACCTCATATTAGGTATTAATCATATATGGAAAATATAGTTATATTTTTCCATTGGTCATTATATCATATGCATTATGAAATTGAAAGGATTATTTGATAAATTGTATTTATCTATGTTTAATAAATCATTTCAATGTTTTCTACCTGCCGCATTATGGCTGCAATAATAATGAGGATTTTTTATTTTATGCAAACCGCATCTGCGTCCAGTTGACCCACCACATTTTTTGCATTTATGTGTTCCTTGAAAACCTACTTGAGAACTAGTCATTGTTGCAATTATATGTATTGAACAAAGTCCATATGAATTAGTAGGATTATATCCACAATAACTACATTTCATTGTATAAGTTCCACCAGTATTATTTCGAGTGCAGCCATCAATATAACATGAAGTTCTAAATGGTGTACCGACCACTAGATTGTGCTTTCCATTCATTCCCAGTACATGTTCCTGTTACATCACAAATTTCGCATGTCCACCCGTTCTTCACAAAAATCTGTAGTTCCGTGAGCATAAAGCAAGTACACTTCCATTAATTGAACTATTATTAATAGAGTCTGTTACATCTATTCTATAATTGTATGTTTGACTCATCTCAACCTCAGATTTTCTCTTAGAAATAGTAACTCCGTGAATCTATTCCTGATTCTTGTCCGTATTAAGTCATTCTCTCCTAACTTTTCTGATTCTACTGTTCCAAAATATATTTTTACATCTAATTTGTCGTTTTCTGTGTCTGTTATATTAGTATCGATCTGTATCCAACTTTTGCTATCTAATGGATTTTCTGCTACCATTATATCCTTTGTCACTGTAGCTGTTATTTTTGGTGCATTATTGGTTTCTCTTATTCCACTGTCTATATTCGAGTATCTATCTGATACTATTATTTTATAATAATATATTGTTGTAGTATCTTTTACAGGAACCGTCCAACTTACCTCTATTCCTTCTTCTATATTTTCTTTTACTTCTGATACTTCTACTAGATTTTCTCTTGTTGTTCCTAAATATAGTTTATATGTTAAATTTTCTTTATCTTCATCTGTTGCCATTGCTGTTATCTTCATTGTGCTGTCTGTTCTTTCTGAATTGTTTAGTAATTTTATATTTGGCTTATTATTTGTTAACACATCTATATACTGTATTGTATCATTAAAAATATTTTCTTCATTTTTTTGCTCTTTTGCATAATTGCCTGCTCCATCTGTTGCTACTTGTAATATTTTTCCACTAAATATGTATTGTATCGATATTACTGCAAGTATTATTAATATTATTATGGTTATAATTAATGAAATAAGTGTAATTCCTTTACTTTCTTTAAAATTTTCTTTGTAATTCATTTGTTTTTTCCTCCTATTTTTCTTTTAAGTTCAAGTTAATCCGTATTACAACTACGGATATTATATCACATATTGGCATAAAATCAATATAAATTATTAAAAATTTTTAAGGAGTAAAAATTATGGCTAAATTGAAAACTTTCCGAAACAATAAAAATATTTCTGGAAATATAATTAAAGAAAAAATTAAAGAAAAAAGAATGCTAAAAAAAGATATTTGCATAAAGTTAGAGCTTATGGGTATCTCAATCACTCCTGATGAACTTTTAAAAATAGAGAAAAATGAGTTAATGATTAAAGATTTTGAACTAGTCGCTCTTGCAAAAATTCTAGATTTTGATTTAAACAAGTTTAAAGAGATTTTTAATGATTAAGACTTTAAATTAATGGTTCAAAATCATTTGCAAAATTATATAACTGCATATTTTCCCTATTTGTTTGCATAATTCTTCTTTTATATTGTAACTTTCATTCTTTTGTGGTATTATATTATCATATTGTTAATAATAATATTTAAGGAGGAATTTTTATGTGGATTGCACTAATTGTTATAGCCCTTATTATTCTTTGGGTTATATTTGCATATAATGGACTTGTTAGAAAGAGAATGAAAGTTCAAAATTCTTGGGGACAAATTGATGTTCAACTTCAAAGAAGATTCGACTTAATTCCTAATTTAGTTAATTGTGTTAAAGGTTATATGGAACATGAAAAAGATACTTTGGCTAAAGTTACTGAGCTTAGAACTTCTTGGGCTAATGCTAGTAGTATTAGTGAAAAAGTTGAGCTTGATAATCAATTATCTGGTGCTTTAAAAACAATTATGGCTGTTTCTGAAGCTTATCCAGATTTAAAAGCAAATCAAAACTTTTCTGAATTACAAGAAGAATTAAGAAATACAGAAAATAAAATTTCTTATTCAAGACAATTTTATAATGATAGTGTTACTATGTACAATACTGCACTTTTAGTATTTCCTACAAATCTTATAGCTTCTATGTTTAATTTTACTGCTGAAAAATTATTCGTTGCTGAATCTGAAGAAGCTAGAAAAAATGTAAAAGTTGATTTTGGAAACAATTAAGTTTTTAGAGCCAGTCTAAAACTCCTTTTGGTGTTTTAGCTGGCTTTTGCAAAAATTTTAGTAGAAAGGAATGAAGTTTAGATGTATGAAGATATTCGTTCTAATAAAATAAGAACTGGTATAATTATTTCTATTTTTATAGTTGTAATTTCATTAATACTTTACTATATTTGTATGGCTTTTGACTTGGGTCCAGTTTCTATTATAATAGCTCTTACAGTTTCTATTATTTCTTCTTTTGTTTCATATTACAGTAGTGATAAAATTGTTTTAGCTATGTCTCATGCAAGACCTGCAACTCATGAAGAAAATCAAAAACTTGTAAATATTTTGGATGCCCTGGTTATAAGTGCTGGACTTAATGTAACTCCAAAACTTTATGTCGTAGAAGATATACAACCTAATGCTTTTGCAACTGGCCGCGATCCAGAACATTCTGTAATTTGTGTCACTACTGGTCTTCTTGATAAATTAGATTATTATGAACTCGAAGGTGTTATTGGTCATGAGCTTGCACATATAGCAAATTATGATATAAGACTTTCTTGTGTTGTCACAGTAATGGTAAGCTTTGTTGTAATTCTTTCTGATTTCTTTACAAGAACATTTATCCGTGGAAGAAGAAGTTCTAGTAATGATGATAGCAAAGGAAATGCCATTTTAATGCTAATTGGTCTTGTATTTTTAATACTTGCTCCAATATTTGGAAAGCTTGCCCAGCTTGCTGTTTCAAGAAGAAGGGAATTTTTAGCTGATGCAACTTCTGTAAAATATACTAGAAATCCTGATGGTTTAATTTCTGCTCTTGAAAAGATTACAGCAGATCCAAATGAGCTTGAGGGTGCTAATAAATCTACTGCTCATATGTATATTGCAAGTCCTTTTAGGGATAAAAAAATAGAAAAATCTAGTATATGGTCTACTCATCCAAGTTTGGATGAAAGAGTTCATGCTTTGAGAAATTTAAAATAAGAGTCATACAAAAAGTCGCTTCACTCAAAAGCGACTTTTTTATGATTTTTATTTTATTCTAAATATTCTTTTTGCATTTTGATATGTAATGTCTGCTATTTCTTCTATTGTTTTTCCTTTTACTTCTGCAATTTTCTCTGCTACATATTTTACATTCCTTGAGTCATTTCTCTTACCTCTATTTGGCTCTGGACTAAGATATGGAGAATCCGTTTCAATTAACATCTTATCTTCTGGTACCATTTGTATTATGTCATTTGCATTTTTTGAGCTTTTATATGTTACAGGTCCTGCAAATGATATATAAAATCCTTCTTCTAACCCTGCTTTTATTAAATCTTTATTTAGCTGACAGCAATGTAATATTCCATTTTTATTTGGTTTTACTTCGTTTTTTAAAATGTCTATTGTATCCATTATGGCATCTCTTGAATGTATAACTATTGGTAAGTTTAATTTATTGGCAAGTTTTATTTGTTCTAAAAAAGCATATCTTTGAAGCTCTTTTGTGTCTTGTACCCAATGATAATCTAATCCTATTTCTCCTATTGCAACTGTTTTTTCATATTCTGCAATTTTTTCTATTTCTAATATATCTTTATCTATTTTCTCTTTTGTTTCACTTACCTCATTTGGGTGTATTCCGAACTGCTGCATACATAAAATCATAGTTTTTTGCAAGTTCTACTACTTTTTTTGAATTTTCTATATTGTCTCCTACAACTACTGTGTTTTCTATTCCTTCTTCATATATTTTTTTTATTATTTCCTCTCTATCTTCATTAAACTGGCTATCATTGTAATGTGAATGTGTGTCAAATAGTTTCATTTTCTAATCCTTCCAAACTGCTACCACATTTGCAACTGCGTATTCTTTGCAATGTGATATACTGATTTCTATACTTTCTAACCCTTCTATTTTTTTGTTTATAAATTTCACTTCTGGTCTACCATTTTCATCATTTAAAATTTCAGCATCTTTCCATGATATCTCAAATTTATCTTTCAAATTATTTGATATTGCTTTAAATATGGCTTCTTTTGCTGCAAATCTTGCTGCATAATGTTGATACTTTACTTTTTGTTTACTTTCACAATATTCTATTTCATTTTTACTATATACTCTATTTAAAAATCCATTTTCAGTTTCATTTATGATTTTCTTTATTCTTTCTATTTCAATTATGTCTGTGCCACATGTTATTTTCATATATGTGTTCCCTTCTTATTTTAGCCTAATTAATGCTACAAAATTTATAATATTAATTGCTAATGATATAATTAGTATAGTAAAGATTACTTTATTTGCTATTTCATTTTTTCTTACTCTAAAGTCTTTATATACCAAATCATATTGTCTTTTCGCTTTCTCATATATTTTATTTAATTCTAAACTTTCTGAAATTTCTTTATACATTAGTATTCCGTTGTCACTATTTGTTATTTCATGTACCCAAATATCATTTGTAAAGTTTAATAATTTTTCTTTTACCTTTGGTACCTTTATACTTGCTTTAAATTCATCTAGTATTTTATATAAATAAAATTTTTCATAAAGTTTAAATATATATGTATAAAAATATTCATTTTCAAACTCAAATGGTAAATTAGTATAGTTTACAGTATTAATACTTGATGTTATTAAATTCACTCCGGTTACCGCTTATACCTACTTTTATATATTTTCCAAAATTTACTGTTCTTAATCTATCATTATTAAAACTTGAATTAAATTCGCTATTTAATACATTTGCAAATTTAAAAAATTCTTTCTCTATTCCTTGGAATTCATGTGTTTCATTCCAGTATTCTTGATCTATACATACATATGAATATATCAAAAATCTATTTATATCTATATCTATTCTTTTTGACTCTACTGGATTTCCTGTAATTTCTTTTATTAATTCTGAAAGTTTTTTTATGTCATTAAATGTGCCTGTTTGTATTCTTATCTTGCTGTTTTCTAATCCTTCATTTGTTTCAGAATTTATGTCTCTAAATCTATAATTAAAGTTTAAAAGATCAGAAAATTTATCTGTATCCTCTATATTTGTTTTTATTGCAATAAAACATATACCTGTATTAAAACATATTATTTCTATTTTCTGTATTTTAAAGAATATTCCGATTTTCTTCTGTTTTAGCTTGAATATCTTCTCCTAAATTGTATTCAAATATTGTGCATGGATTAGATGAAAGCATATTGGCTTTTAATTCTACTCCGAATATTCTCAAATTTTCTCATGTTTCCTGCAAATTCAAAACTTCTGAACATAAAATTTCTAATTGTTGGGAGAAAATAATTGTACATACTAAAGTTTTTTCTTTTTTCAAATGTTTTAAGTGTACATTTACTATTTTTTAATAGTCCTTGTATATACTTCCTATATCTATTTTCTTTTACTACATAAGGGTATATAAAATAGCTATAGTGGTATTTCATCCTTAGTTCCATTTAAGGTCTATCCTTTCTTTTGTTCTATACATCTAAATAATAATTAGCATTTTTATTTTCACATATATGCCATTCTCCAATAAAGTCTATCTTTTCATTATTGTCTAAGTTATATACTGTATCAGAAACAACTTTTCCTTTTGAATCTATACTTCCCCATAATCCATCTTTTTTAACAGCTGCATATCCACTTACATTTTGTTCTGTTGCATCATCATATATATAATCTACTACTACATTACCATCACTATCAACAAATCCATATTTTCCATCTTTTTTACTTAAGAATATTGTGTTTGTTCCAAGTGCAGTTTTTGATGATATTTCTTCAAATCTAAAGTTATAATATTTATATTCATCATCTGTATGTACTCTGATATATCCTTTTGTACTATTTACTTCTGATACTATTCCTGTAATTTTCTCTTCAAAATTCACATCTAACACTTTTGATGTGAATTTTCCGATTTTCCATATGATCAGCAATTATAAAGTCCCCTGATTTTACATAGCTTATGTCTATATATTCAAATGGCACTTTTTCTTCTCCATCTATAGAAATTACTCCATACTTTTCATTTTTTAAAGCTATAAAATAATTTGTATTCATATATGTTATATTATCATATTCAAATTTTATTTTTGTTTCTCCTGCTGTATTGATAACTCCATATTTTTCATTCTTTTTTGCTATTATATATTCTTCTGCTATTCCTTTTACTTCATCAAATTTATTTTCTACAACTGTTTGGCCTTCTTTGTCTATTACTATATATTTTCCGTTCTTTTTTACAACAAATAAATTGTTTGAATATACTGGTGCTATTTCTTCAAAATTACATTCTAAAATTATAGATTTGTCAAACCCTATAATTCCATATTTGTCATTTTCATCTACTACTATATATCCATTTTTATAGTTTTCTTCTATTTTCTCTATCTTTTTATATTTTGCATCTATTATAATATTTCCAGAAGTGTCACAAAGTCCATATTTTTCATCTTTTTTTATAAGTAAGCTGTTTTCTATTCCTTCTATTGGTTCTATTTCTTCATATTCTGGATTTAGTATTTCTTTACCACTAAAATCTGCTAAACCATATTTTCCGTTTTTTTGAATCTTAAATACATTATTTTCATACCATATATTTTGGTTTTTATCTAAATTTGATATTGCTTCTACTTTTTCATAATCTTTTATTATCTCTTTTTCTTTACTATTTATCACTTTTGTTTTATATGTTGCATCCTGATTGTTTATATCATATACACAGATAAATATATCTTTTGAGCTATCTGGTATTACTATCATTGAATCATAAGTCGGTTTTATGACGATTTCTCCTTTTGAGTTTATTACTCCCCATTTACCATTATCGTACATTGTAAAATAACTTGTTGCTTCTATTTTACCTGATGTTCCTGTTATATTCCCATTTAATAAAGATTTTATTCCTATAACAAACATTACAATAACAACTATAAAAACTATTACTGCAATGATTTTCTTTATATTTAATTTCTGTTCTCCATCATATCTTCTTGCACGATTTGCCATAAAAGCCTCCTATCAAGAAAGATTTCTCTCTTTCTTTAAATTTTAACATCCCTAAATTATATGGCTTTAATATATCATATTTTTGTTTTCTATTCAATGATTTTTTATAAAAAGAAAAAATTTTAAGAATGCTATTTACATAAGATATATGTTACATACAAATACTCCAATGAACATACTCTAAAGCAACTTAAATATTTTAACAAAAAATAGAAGCTTGATTTTTATTTCAAGCTTCTATTTTTTTATTCTTTATTTGTTATTTCTTCTAATTTTAAAAGCATTTCCCATCTTTCATCTAGTTCTTTTTGGAATTCTTCTATCATCCATTCATTACCTGGTTTAAATAAATGTTTAAATCTTCTTTGTGGTTTTAAAAATTCTTCAATAGGTAATTTCTTAGCTGGCTTATAATTCACCTTATATTTGCCATTTTCGACTTCATATAAAGGCCAATAACAAGTATCTACTGCAAGTTTATTTATTTTCATTAAGTCTTCTGTTGGATATCCCCAACCCCTTGGACATGGTGCCATTACATTTAAAAATGCTGCACCTTTTGTATATATTGCTTTTTCAGCTTTTTCGTATAAATCTTTAAAGTTTGCTGTTGCAATTGTTTGTGCAACATATGGTATATGATGTCCTGCCATTATTTCTGTTAAGTCTTTTCTTGGTTGCATTTTTCCTGGCACCTTTGTTCCTGCTGGAGATGTTGTTGTATCTGCAAAGTGTGGTGTTGCTGAAGAGCGTTGTATTCCAGTATTCATATATGCTCCATTATCATAGCACACATATACCATATCATGCCCTCTCTCCATTGCACCTGATAAGCTTTGAAGTCCTATATCATAAGTTCCTCCGATCTCCTCCAAATGCTATAAATTTTGTATGCTCATCTTCTGGAAGTTTTCCTTGAGCCTTTAATGATTTATATGCAGCTTCTACCCCTGATAGAGTTGCTCCAGCACATTCAAATGCTGTATGGATAAATGAATCTGACCAAGATGTATATGGATATATAAATGTTGACACTTCCATACAACCTGTTGCACCACATACTACTGCATGATCTTCTTCTTTTAATGCTCTTAATACCATTCTAGCTACTGGTGGAGCTCCACATCCAGCACACATTCTATGTCCTGCCATAAATCTTGAAGGTTTATCTGCAATTATTTCTTTTACATTATACATATTTTTATTTCCTTTCTTATATTTTAATTTTGGATAAAAATTAGTATATTGCTAGTCAAAATTTAGTAAAAAAAACCAAAGGTGCGCTATTGCACATTGAGGATTTTTTTATCCAAGTTTTAACAACACAAGATGCTGATTTTTATTCAAAATTTTACCTTCTTACGCCAAAATATCTATATGGATTGTCTGTTTTTCCTGTTTTTACAATTTCCATTAGATCATTATATACTCCTTCTATATCGCCAGCTGTAGTATCTCTTCCTCCTATACCATACACATAGTTTACCATTGGTACATTTGTATTATTTACATACATAGCTGATGTAACATCTGTATATAATGCTCCTCCTGCTCCATTTACTGAGTCCGCCTTATCTAATACTGCAATTGCTTTTGCCTTTGATAAAGCTTTTGCAATTTCTTCTGTTGGAAATGGTCTAAACATACGAACTTTTAAAAGTCCTGCCTTTACTCCTTTTTCTCTTAAAGAATCTACTACATATTTTGTTGTTCCAGCTGTTGAATTCATACATACTATAACTATCTCTGCATCTTCTAGTTTGTATTCTTCAAAGAAAGAATATTTTCTTCCCGTCATTTTTTCAAATTCTTTTGATACTTCTTTAATTACATTTTTTGCAGCTCTCATTGCATTGGCTTGTTGATATTTATGTTCAAATAGATAAGGCTGTACATCCAATGGTCCCATCGCCATTGGTTCTTTTTTATTTAATAAATAATGTTCTGGTTGATATTTTCCAACAAATGCTTTCACTTTTTCATCTTCTACAAGTTCTATATTTTCAATAGAATGTGATGTTATAAATCCATCTTGGCATACCATAAGTGGTAATAGTACATCTTTATGTTCTGCTATTCTATGAGCCATAAGTAGATTATCATATGCTTCTTGGTTATTTTCTGAAAATAGCATTATCCAGCCGCTATCTCTTACTCCCATAGCATCTGAATGATCGTTGTGTATGTTTAATGGTCCTGATACAGCTCTATTTACAAGTGACATTACTATTGGTAATCTCATACTTGAAGCAATATATATCATTTCCCACATCAATGACAATCCGTTTGCAGATGTTGCTGTCATTGCTCTAGCTCCTGCTGCTTCTGCTCCAATACAAGCACTCATCGCACTATGTTCACTTTCTACTGCAACAAATTCTGTATCAACTGTTCCATTACTTACAAATGTTGAAAAATATTGTGGTATTTCAGTAGAAGGTGTTATTGGAAATGCTGCAACTACATCTGGATTTATTTGTTTCATTGCTGTTGCTGCTGCTTCATTTCCACTTAATCTTTCTCTTATTGACATTTTTTATTTCCTCCCTTTTTTAGACAAATGAAAAACTTCATATTTCTGCATTATCATTCATTTAAAATATCCTCAATATACATAAGTACATCTCTAGATTTTTTAACTTGTAATTTCTCATGCCTCTTGTTTTTGATTTGTTTATCATTTTATTATTGCATTTCTATTGCACCAAATGGACACACTTTTGCACATACTCCGCAACCTTTACAATAATCATAATTAAAATCTTCCCTTTTTTGTTCTTTGTTTACTGGAATTGCATCATCTGGGCATACTGGAAAACATAGTCCACATTGTTTACATTTTTCGCTTAAATAAACTGGTTTTTGAGATCTCCAATCTCCTGTTTTAAACTCTTTTGAGTTTCCTGCTTCATATATATTACCAGCAATTGTCATTTCTTCTGCTGGTGTATTGGGTGTAATTTTCATATTTGCCTCCTTTTTATATTTTCTTAACCTCACTAAGTGCCATTTTTAAGGCATTCATGTTTCCTTCAATTACTTCTGGTTTTTTTGCAAATTTGTGTTTAAATGATCCTTGCATATCACTTAATAATTCTTCATCTGTCATTACTTTACTTACTTTTACTATTGCTGCAAGCATTGCAGTGTTTGGAAAATACCTTCCAAGTGTTTCTAATGATATTTTCCTAGCATCTACTGTATAAATTTCTCCTTCGTAATTTTTTAATTTTGATTTTATATATTCTGCATCTTCTGTTGTGTTAATAACTATTGCTCCTGTCTTTTTTAGTCCTGCTGTAACATCAACTGCCTCAAGTAATGTATCATCTACAACTACTACATAATCTGGTTCATATATATTACTATGTATAGTTATAGGTTCTGTACTTATCCTGTTATATGCTGTTATTGGAGCTCCCATTCTCTCTGGTCCATATTCTGGAAACCCTTGAATATATTTACCAGTATTAAATGCTGCATCTGCAAGTAGTAATGAAGCCGTTTTTGCTCCCTGTCCTCCTCTACCATGCCATCTTATTTCAATCATTTAATTACCTCCTTTTTATAAATAAAGTATATTATTAAAAAATATTAAAGTCAATAAAAATGACCAATGAGTATTAAAAGAATTTTAACACTGCATGTATAGTTCTTTCATCTTTACTTTTTATACATACTATATGTGAATTTTCTTCATTTAAATAGAATATAGAAACTGTTTCTCCAAGTTTTATCTGTTTCTTATAATATATTTCTAAATTATCAAATTTTATTTTTATATTATTTGGAAATGCATCATATGCAAGTTCTAAGTAAATTCCATTATTCACATGATGATTTACATCTATATCTCTTCTCTTGGCTGTATATTCATAAACTTGTTTCATGTTTTCTGGAGTCTTTAATTTTGATACTATTTTTTCTTCAAATACAGTTTTGGAGTCCATTTCATATCTTGCAGCCATTTCTTCTGTTATTTTGCCTATTGTTCCTTTCTGATTATCTATTAATACCCATTCTGTAGTTGCAATAGCTACAATTTTTCCCTCTTCATCATATGCCTCAAAATCACGAAAAGAGGATACTCTTGCAAACTCTCTTGCCCAAGTTTTTACAGTTATTTCTGTATTCCAAGATGGTCTTTTGAAAAATCTTATTTTCCAATATAAGAGCATCCATGAATATCCTGTGTTTTCTAAGTTATTTATTCCATAGCCGAACTTTTTCTGAGTGACTTCCGTGCTGCTTCTGATAATATATTTAAAAGACCTCTATCTGATAGCTCATTCCATTCATTTATATCATTATATCTTATTTTTGTTTTATATTCATATACTGCCATTTCTTACCTCCATTTAGAAGTATATCACAATACTTTTCTAATTACAATGTATGTTTAATAACAAAATAAAAGAGATTATTTTGCTATAATCTCTTTTACTATTTTAAATTTTATTTTTCGACCTTTAATTTTAATGATTTATCTAATCATTTTTATTCTTCCTCTGGAGCTTCTACTGGGCAAACTCCAGCACAAGTTCCACATCCTATACATAAGTCTTTGTTTATTTCAAATCTTTCTTCTCCTTGTGAAATGCACTCTACTGGGCAAGCTGTTGCACAAGCTCCACAACTTATACATTTATCTGTTATTTTATATGCCATTTCTTTACACCTCCTCTCATTTAATTACCTATGTCTTTCTTGTCTAGTTCTTCAAGCTTTTCTAGTTCTTTTAGCTCATTATCTTCTATGTTTTCTTCCTCTTCTTCTACATCTTTTATTATTACTATATCTTTTACTGGAAATTTTTTTATTTTGACATTATCTTTTTCTTCGATTTTTACTTTTATAAGTTCTTTTAGAGTTTCTACTCCTTCAACTACTCCTTCTCCTTCTTCTGTCTTAACTATTGCTCCAACTTTAGGAAGTCTTGAAAGTTTCTCTTCATATACCTCTTGTTCATATTTTAGACAACACATAAGTCTTCCACATGCTCCAGATATTTTTGAAGGTGTAAGTGATAAATTCTGTTCTTTTGCCATCTTTATTGATACTGTTTCAAAACTTGAAAGATGTGAACAGCAGCAAAGTTCTCTTCCACAAATTCCATTTCCACCTATTCTTTTTATTTCGTCTCTTATACCTATTTGTCTTAATTCTATTCTTGTCTTAAAAATGGCAGCTAGATCTCTTACAAGTTCTCTAAAGTCTATTCTTCCATCAGCTGTGAAGTAAAATAGTAATTTACTATTATCAAATTTGTATTCTACATCTATTAAATTCATGTCTAATTTATGTTTTTTTATGTTTTTTATTGCTATATTAAATGCTTCTTTTTCCTTTTTTTTATTGTCTTCATAATGCTTTGTGTCTTTTTCTGTTGCTTTTCTTTTGACTGGTTTCAATGGTGCTACAATTTTTTCTTCTGGTACTTCTTTGTTTTCAATAACAACTTCTGCATATTCTTCTCCAAGAGATGTTTCTACTATTACATAATCACCTATATTTAATTTTAACTCTCCTGGATCAAAATAATATATTTTTCCTGGCTTTTTTAGTCGAATTCCTACTATTGTTTGCATGTATTCCTCCTATTCCCAAATCTTTAAAATCAAATTGTCTATACACATATCATGATTACTGTTTTGTTTTAATTTGCTTTTTGTCTCTTCAACATAATCTATATATTCTAAATATTTTGTATCTGTTTTTGCCTTTTTTATTAATATCATATTTATATATTCTAAATTTCTAAATATATTTTCTTTTTCTTTATATAATATATCTATTTTATTTAATAAGTCTATACTTGTATATTCTGAGATATCTCCAAAGATTTTTTCTAAGTTTTCATAGGCTTCTTTTTCTTCTTCTGTGAATTCATTTTCTGTTTCTTCTGTAAATGCTATCTTAGCACATCTTGATTTTATTGTTGTAAGTATGTTATTTTCATTATTAGTAACAAGTATTATAGATACAAATTCTGGTGGTTCTTCTAATGTTTTTAGTAAACAGTTTTGGGATTCTACTGTCATTTGTTCTGCATTATTTATTATATATACTTTTTTATTTGATATTATTGGTTTTTCAAATACTTTTTCTTGCATCCCTCTGATTTCATCTATTTTTATACTCTCTGTTATATCTTTATTTATCTGATAATAGTCAGAATGGTTATCATCTATAAACATTAAACAAGATTTACATTTATTACAATAATTATCTTTTTGTTCGCTTATACATAAAATCATTTTAGCAAATTCTTTTGCATATTCAAAATTTCTAGTTTTTCCAGTTCCTGAAAATATATATCCGTTTACTATCTTTTTAGATTTTATTGTACTTTTTAGTAATTCTTGTATCTGTTCGTTTTTCAATTTCTATCATTACTCCTTAAATTTTTCCAAATTTATCAAAAGGCCAAAATCTTATAGCTACTTTACTTTCTACTTTTTCTACTGGTATACAACCAAATTCTCTACAGTCCATACTTCCTGTTCTATTGTCTCCCATTGCAAATATATATCCCTCTGGAACTTTTATATCAAAAAATATTCCAGTTCTTTCTGTTTCCATTCCTTTTTGCAAATAATTTTCTTTTAGTTCTTCTCCATTTCTATATACCTTTCCATCTTCTATTAATATATGATCTCCTCCAACTCCTATAACTCTTTTTATATAACTTGTCTTATTAATTTCTAAGATGTAATATGCAAATTTTGAAAATATATTTGTAGGTTCGTTTTCATATATTGCTACTGGATAATCTTTATTATAATCTGTTCTAGATTTTTCTGTTGGTGCTTCAAAAGTTATTATTTCTCCTACTTTTATTTCTTGATGTGTTGTAATTGCCCATCTATTTAAGATTAATCTATCACCTTGTAGTAATGTTGTCTGCATAGATCCCTGTCTTACAACTGTTGGAGTTCCTATAAAGTGTCTTACTAAAAGTGCTAATATAACTGCAATGGCTATGCAAATTATCCACTCTATAATTTCTTTCATATTCTCTTTCTTCTCTATCTCCATTTGTTTATCATTCCTTCCGAAGTGTAGTTTTTAAGCAATTTATATTATATATCAACTTGTGGTTTGAAATCAAGTATTTGTTTACTTTTTTGTAGGTATCTTTATTACAACTTCTGTTCCTTCTCCTTTTTTGCTCTTTATGTCTATACTTCCATTGTTTTTATCTAGGATTTCTTTAGCAATAGATAAGCCGAAGTCCTGTGCCTCCCATTTCTCTAGTTCTTGCTTTATCTACTCTATAAAATCTTTCAAATATACGACTTAAATCTTCTTCTGGAATACCTATTCCATTATCTATTATTTTTATATATGCATCATTATACACAAATCCTACATATATTTTTATGCTTCCACCTTCTAAAGTATATTTTATACTGTTTGTCAAAATATTTAATACTACTCTTTCAACTCCATCTTTGTCAGCATATACAGCTGGTACATTAGCTGTTACAAAGCATTCTACTGTATGTTTTTTCTTTTCTATTTCTATCTGTACTTTATCTTGGCAACTTTTAACTAATTCTCCTAAATCAAATTCTGTCTTTTCTTGCCTTATTTCATCATTATCGTATTTTGAAAGTGATAATAGGTCTGTAACTAGTTTTGCCATTCTTCTTGCTTCTGTTGCAATTACTGTTAGGAACTTGTCTTTAGTTTCTTTGTCATATTCATCTTCTAATAGGGTATCTGTGTATCCCATTATTGAAGTAATTGGTGTTTTTAGCTCATGTGATACATCTGCAACAAATTCTTTTCTCATATTGTCTAGTTTTACATGTTCTGTAATGTCTTGTATTACAACTATTACACCTGCTGGTGTATCATCATCATTTTTAAGTGGAGCAAAAAACATGTGCACATGATTGTCTCCTATTGTGACTTTTTCTTCTGTTGATGTCCAGTTTTCTAAATATATTATTTTTTCTAGGTTAACATTTACATCTAGTTTCTCAAATATTTTCTCAAAATTCTCATCTTCTGGAAGTAGTCTCAAAATTCTTGTAGCAGCTGGATTTATTAGAAGTATCTTACCATCCATATCAAATGCTATTATTCCATCTGTCATATGAAGTAATATTGTTTCTATCTGGTTCTTTTTTCTTGATACTTCATTTAAATTCTCTTTTAGTTCTTTTGTCATAATATAAAATGCATTTACTAAATCATCTACTTCATTTTGACTTCTTGATACTGTTAACTCCTTCGTTTCGATCTCTTCTCCTGATGTAATTCGTTTAGCATTATTGATTAGTCTACTTATTGGAGAAATTACTTTTTTTGTAACAAACACTCCAACCAGTAAACATACTAATGTAAATATTATTGCTGTGCATATTGTTAAATTTATCATTTGTACTTGATAACCCTGTATTACTTTTTCATATTTTGGGACATTTTCTATACTCATTTGAAGAATATTCTCTATATTTGCATAATTTACATATCCCATTGCTCCAATTATTATTATTCCAAGTACTAAAAATATTAGAACTATTTTTATTTGTATACTTCTTAACATCTTCCTGTTGTCTCCTTTTAAATAAGGGTGCCTTCTCAGCACCCCCATATATTATAATATAGTTTAAATTTATTCTGGTTTTGCAATGTAGTATCCTACACCTCTCTTTGTTACAAGTATTTGTGGATTTGTTGTGTCATCTTCTATTTTTTCTCTTATTCTTCTTACTGTAACATCTACAGTTCTTATATCACCAAAGTATTCATATCCCCATACTTTTTCAAGCAATAACTCTCTTGATACTATCTGACCAGGTTGCATTGCTAAATATTTTAGAACTTCAAATTCTCTAACTGTAAGATCTACCTTTTCTCCTCTTACTTTTACTTCGAATCTATCTATGTCTAATAATAAATCGCCAACTTCTATTCTATGTTCTTCTTTTTCATCTTTTGTTTCTTGAACTACTGAAACTACTTCTGATTTTCTTAAGTTAGCTTTTACTCTTGCCATTAACTCTCTTACACTAAATGGCTTAGTTATATAATCATCAGCTCCAAGTTCTAGCCCTACTATTTTGTCTAACTCTTCATCTTTTGCAGATAATATTAGTATTGGTACATTTAATGAGTTTTTGATTTTTTTACATGCTGTTAGTCCATCCATTTTTGGAAGCATTATATCTAATAATATTAGATTTGGTTTTTGTTCTAATGCCATTTCTACTGCTGTTGCTCCATCATTTGCTTCTATTGTATTATATCCTTCTTTCTTTAAGTTATATACAAGTATATCTATTATTGATTGTTCATCATCCACAATTAGTATTGTTTTTTTATCTTCGTCATACATGTAATTTTCCGCCTTTCATTTAAGACTTTCTTATATTATTTTATATCATATTATTAAAATTAAAACAAGTATTTAGGAAGATTATTTTATATTTTTAAATATAATTTTATTATGTTTAGATTTCTATATTATTAACACTGCTTAGACATGAAGAATCTTATTTTGCATTCTAGTTTAGTTATAGTATAGATAAATATAACTAATAGTCTACATTTAGACCTAAATAAATTTACATTCCAGTTTGTTCAAATTATAGCAATGTTTCACCTAAATATATAAGTGCAATTGAACGATTTACATTTCAGTTTGTTTAAATTATAGCTATTCGTTTCACTGGTATAACATCTTGCACACCCTTATTTACATTTCACTTTGTTTAAATTATAGGAATTGAAAGTCTTGTTAAGCATAGTAATGGTTATGCATTTACATTTCACTTTGTTTAAATTATAGTTTGATGATTATTTGACTTATATGAATGTTTTAAAATTTACATTTCACTTTGTTTAAATTATAGATACATCAAGTTCCCATAATTTTTGTTCTGCTTTATTTACATTTCACTTTGTTTAAATTATAGCCCTGTTAAGATTACATCTGCATTAATTCCTGTTCCTATTTACATTCCAGTTTGTTTAAATTATAGCGAATAGCATTTATCATATTTTGATTTGGGTCAGAATTTACATTTCACTTTGTTTAAATTATAGCAAAGCAAAATAGGAGCTAATCAAGATGGAATAGCATTTACATTTCACTTTGTTTAAATTATAGTAAGATAAAAGAATTATTAGAAAAAATGAGAAAGAAATTTACATTTCACTTTGTTTAAATTATAGTTGGTTTCATTGTTGGGTGTAAGTCATTTATTGTATTTACATTTCACTTTGTTTAAATTATAGCTTGATTATTTATCGTACTTTGTATTGCAGGACTATTATTTACATTTCACTTTGTTTAAATTATAGCAAAAGAAAATTAAAAAAGCTGCATAGTCTTCACAACTATTTACATTTCACTTTGTTTAAATTATAGCTTGATTGTTTCCCAGCACTCTTTTACACTTTCTAGATTTACATTTCACTTTGTTTAAATTATAGCTAAATTATATTACTACAATAGCAAAATGGATTCTATTTACATTTCACTTTGTTTAAATTATAGCTAAAAAATAAAAAAGACTGATAAACCTAGAGAAATCTATTTACATTTCACTTTGTTTAAATTATAGCTTTATATATTTCACCTACTGGAAATGATACAAACTCATTTACATTTCACTTTGTTTAAATTATAGCTTAATTCAAATTTACAAGTAATCATTTGAATATAAAGATTTACATTTCACTTTGTTTAAATTATAGCCAAGAATTGAAGAAATCATTTCTTGAAGATAAAGTATTTACATTTCACTTTGTTTAAATTATAGCTAAACATTTTTCAAGCCATAAAGCGTTCATAGATTCATTTACATTTCACTTTGTTTAAATTATAGCAAAACACCATTCTTTCAACAATTATCTCTATTTAATAAATTTACATTTCACTTTGTTTAAATTATAGCGGTGTTACTGCCATATGATTCGTCTCCTTTTAACAAAATTTACATTTCACTTTGTTTAAATTATAGCCCAAGAATTGAAGAAATCATTTCTTGAAGATAAAGTATTTACATTTCACTTTGTTTAAATTATAGCCCTAAATTTTACATTTGTAAATATGGTGCTTTTTATGATTTACATTTCACTTTGTTTAAATTATAGCTGAAGTTATGGTCGAAGTAAGTCAACAGAGGAAAATTTACATTTCACTTTGTTTAAATTATAGCGAGTATTTTGATCCAGAACGGTTTGCTTGTTTTTTGATTTACATTTCACTTTGTTTAAATTATAGCAAAACCTGACCCAGTTGTTGAAGGTCTTACAGGTTTATTTACATTTCACTTTGTTTAAATTATAGCGAGAAATCATAATGGCAATAGGTATTCACTTTCTATTTACATTTCACTTTGTTTAAATTATAGCCAACATTTCAAAGAAAAGTTTTGAACAATCTTCTGTTAATTTACATTTCACTTTGTTTAAATTATAGCGCTATATAACATTTGCTTATTTGCCATTCTTTCATATTTACATTTCACTTTGTTTAAATTATAGCTACACAAAATTTAATAAAGAATTTACTTTTATAAAAGATTTACATTTCACTTTGTTTAAATTATAGCTTAAAATTATTGATTTTTTCTATATTGTTTCTTATTATTTACATTTCACTTTGTTTAAATTATAGCTAGTTTTAACCAATTATCTACTATTTCTTGATTATTAAAATTTACATTTCACTTTGTTTAAATTATAGCTTGAAACCACTTTTTTCAAATGATGAATTTTGCTATTTACATTTCACTTTGTTTAAATTATAGCGATAAATCTTGTAATCCACTTACTTCTATATTAGATTTACATTTCACTTTGTTTAAATTATAGCCTTTATTATAATGATAAAATATCTCTCTTTCTTCATTTACATTTCACTTTGTTTAAATTATAGCAAAATAGAAGTGCTTTCAAAAAAGGAGGTTTTTAATTTACATTTCACTTTGTTTAAATTATAGCAGATCAGTTATTTTTAATCCTAATTGCTCATTTACATTTACATTTCACTTTGTTTAAATTATAGCTAGATCTACCAATGCCGCCTTGTGCGGAGTATTTCATATTTACATTTCACTTTGTTTAAATTATAGCCTATTCTATCATCAATAGCCCCTAACTTATCATTAATATTTACATTTCACTTTGTTTAAATTATAGCTTATTCCTGATAGCAAGTTACTTGCTGTTAGTTCTTCATTTACATTTCACTTTGTTTAAATTATAGCGCAATATAAGTAAACAATGTCGTTACAACATATACTAATTTACATTTCACTTTGTTTAAATTATAGCCTTCCGCATAATTTTTAACAACATTTACACCATCATTTACATTTCACTTTGTTTAAATTATAGCTGGCTCAATAAAAGTGCTTATATCTTCATTTGTTCAATACTCTTTTCTGTCGATCTATGCTTTATTGTACTATATTTTTATAATTTTTTAAAGCACAATTTTACATTTATTGATTTTTAAGTACTTTCCTCATCTGTCGATCCCCCGTACTTTTTACATTATTACAGGTCGACAGATTTTATTTTTATAAAAAGTTAGATGTTTTATCATCTTCTATCATCCCCAAAAATTCTTTATCAAGCCATCTTTGATTTCTACTCTTAAATAAAATTACACTATCCTTATCTTCTCTTATGTATTTATCTAACTCAGCTTTCAATTTTATCGCCTGAGATTCTAATAATTCTCCCTCAAATACAGAGTTTTGTATATGTATTAAATATTTTTTACAAGTCTTAAATACATTCCTTAATACTCTTTGTCCTTCTTTTTCTTCTAAATTTATGTCATAAACCAAAATAACATACATATTTTACCACCACATTTTAAACCCTTCATATGGCTTATCTTCAAGTAAATATTTTATTAGTTTATAGATTTCTAATCTCATTAAGTATTCATAGCTTACTTCCCTTCCTAAAGTTTTATGTTTTATTGTAGTTTGCAATTTTAAATCCATCTCTTTTGTTATATCTTTTCTTGCATTTTCTTTTAGATACAAAAAGTTTAATCCTTTTTCAAAATCATTTTCTGTTATTTGCTTTTTATTAAGCATAGAAAAAATTAGCCTATCTCCTATTATTGGTTTAAATATCTCTGCAATATCTAGGCACAATGAAAATCTTCTTTCTGATGGTTCGTGCAAATAACTTATTGTAGGATTTAACTGTGTTTTATATATTTCGCTTAAAACTCTTGTATATATTATTGTATTTACATATGATATTAGTGAATTTACTGCATTATCTGGTGGATTTTTCACTCTTTTTTCAAATGCTAAATCCTGATTTATTATTAAATTCCAAGCAGTATAATATATTTTTCTTATATTTCCTTCTATTCCCATTAGTTCTAGTACATCTTTACATAGTTTTATTTGAGTTCTTAAGAACTCAATTTCCTTCATATATTCCTCTAAATTTTTACCTCTATTATTATAATAAGTTAAATTTCTATAAATATTATATGAAGCCGCTTCTATAAACGCTTTTGCAATATACAGCCTTTTTTCTTTATTAGTATAATTTTCAACTTGTTTTATTAAAAGTTTTCCAGATACTAAGCTCTCTTTAGGATAATATGTTCCAGTATAAAATCCATAATAATTAAAGAAATGCACATTTATTCCAAATTGAGATAAATATGCAATCAAACTTGTATTAAAATCAAACTCTGTCATTACATATATATCATCAATTCTTTCTATTGGTATGCTTCTTTTAGTATTATCTTTATATACTATTTCTAGTGTATTATCTTTTCTTTGTATCCTTCCACTTTTATATAAATAATATGATTGTTTCACTTTTACCTCCTTTACACATAGCATAAATCAAAATAAGAGCATTTTTTGCACTTCTTGTCTTCCACAGTTTCTGGTGGTCTATCTTTTATAACTATTTCCTCTATATTTTTTATAACATTTTCTAATACTTTTCTATCTTCATCATCTAAAATAATTTCTTTTGTTTCTCTTAAAAGTGGATAATCTATTTCTGCTGTAATGTTTTCCACACCTTTATTTTCAAGATAATACATATAATATTTAAGTTGCCAAATCCCAGCTTCTTCTATGGCTTTTGTTTTCTTTATTTCATGAAGCCTTGCACCACTTCCTATAAAGTCTACATTAATTGTGTCATCTATTAATATACTTTTCTTTTCTCTTTTATAGCTTGTCTCATCTATTATTTTTCCTATGCTGACAAGCTCACTGTTCTGCTCCATACTTATTTCGTTTGCAAAATACCAAAGCTTTCTTGTACAAATAAAATAGTAATAAACCATTATTCCAGTTACTCTCATTTTACCTCCTTAAATAAATCGATCATTTATCTCATATTCTGGATCTTTTTCCAATATCAGTCCTACCTCATTATCATATTTCAAATCTATTACATATATATCTTCTAAGCAAGGTTTCACAGATACAAACTCTTTTACTCTTCTATATTGTGAATCTGTAATAGATGTTACTAGTTTATTTATTTTTCTTTTAATTTCATTCTTTTTCTGATAATCTTGTTCTTTATCATATTCTTTGAATAAATTCCAATTTTCATCATATATATTTCTTGGTATTACTGTATAATTATTTATATTCCTAAGCAATTTTTGCGCCTCTGCTTTGTTTGTATCATAATCCACTATATTATCTAATACTTCCATTGATGCATTAAATGTATCTAAGAACTTTGTGTCTTCTAACTCTTCTTTTGAGTATAGTACATCCACTAAATGTATCTTTACATTTTCTTCTAATATCTGACCATTATATTCTTCTAAAAGTTCTATACTCTTTTTGTGAATTTCCTCATCATATACATACTTAATCCCCGTTATTTCTTTAGTGTATATGTAAATATTGGCTTCTTCTTTATCATACTCTCTGCTTCTGAAACATCTTCCAAACCTTTGAAATAAACTATCCAATGTAGACATTTCTGTATATAAATAATCAAAATCAATATCTAAAGAGGCTTCAACTATTTG
>JAAWPK010000074.1 GCA_022799935.1 Clostridia bacterium | reverse complement strand
CAAGAAGATTAAAAACAAAAAATTGCAAATTGATATATAAAAGTAGTGAAAAGACATAAACATTTTTTCCTTTTTGATTATATACATAGACGCCTAAATGTTTATTTAATAAGTCTTGTGCATTCTTTTTTTTATATCTTTCTGCATATTTTTTTGCCTCTTTTAAATAATGTGTACCTGCCAATAATTCCCCATTACTAAGTCTTACATAGTATCGTGTATCTGGATACATTTTTAATATTTGTTCTAGTGTAAAACTCATATTCTCTATCCCTTCTTTTATTATTTCATTTAATAGCTCAACCCTACTTGAACTACTAAGCTAATTCCTTCTTCTCTATTTTTCAAAAAAATTAGTAGCTCCTCTAAATGCAAATTTCCCAAATCTTTCATTTTATTAAAATAACAAATTTTTTTATTTTATTCGTTTATTATTCAAATTCATCTTCCTCCTCTTCCTCCTCCTCTTTTTTATATATTCTCTCAAATATTAATCCTTTCTTTGTAAAAATTCCTTCATTTCCATTAACATAAGCCTCTCCCATTTCTCCCATATTAATATATTTAGTAATGTTACTCAAACAAACATTATCAATATATTCAGCAATGTCACTCAAACAAACATCTCCAGCATCTATTAATTTCTGTGCATATCCATCATATGTATTAATGTTTTTATAAAATTCAAAACATTCTAGATTATTACCATAATTTATAATATCTTTTATGTTGTGTATTTCTTCGTCCTTTATCTCTAGAACTGCTAATAGCTTATCTCTTTCTTCATAATCAAGTGATTTTAAAATAGTAAACATACTTTTAATATCTTGGTATGATATTGTATGACTTCTTGCATTTGCCATATCAATAATATTGGATATTTTAGTTGTAATTTCATTTGAAAAAGCAGAATCTTTTGTATCGATTACTCTACACTGCAATATATGTGTGTCTTGAATAGATAGATTATTATAGTCTAATCCTAAATATTCAAAGTCTTTTCTTAAATTATCTATTTCATTAGGAATTGTCATTATAACTTCCCTATAATCTTCATTTTCTTCATATTCATGTTTATTTACTATATTTAATTTCATTTTTAAATTCATTATTATACTTTCTCCCTTCATTCTCTCACACGAAAATCGATTTTGTACCATCTTTATTCTTAATTTAGAGTATTTTCCTTAAATACTCACTCAAACTCTTCTGTTTCTTCATTTGTATAACCTTTTGCTATATATATTTCTTTTTCTTCACCTTCTATCTCAACCCATACTTTTGAATTATCACAATTTCTAACATATTCTTTTTTCTTTTTTTCTGCAAAAGCAATTGCTTGGTTTAATATACAAAAACTTCCTATAATATCAGATTCTCCATTTCTAACTTGATACGAAATAGTTTGTTGTATATTTCGTTGTACATCTTTCATAATTTCTTTTACAAGACCTATTTGCTCGTTTGTTTTTTCCCATTCTTTAACATACTCTTTTTTAGGTTCATTCCTCAAATAGTTTTTCGAATAACAAAGGAGATTGTGATATAGCATTTCTTCAACTTCTTTTAATAAATCCATTTTATTCAAATTCTTCACTCTCCTCTTTTTCTTTATTTAATACATCTTTTATTAAAGCATTTGTTACATAAATTGTTCTTTTATTAAACTCCCTTTGCCAAGCACCTTCTATTCTAGACCAATGAAATCCATTATGTTTTAGCCTACTTCTAATATTATCATCTGGTTTGCTAGCAAATAATAATTGAATACGATTTATTTCTTTGTTATGAATTGCTTTACCACCTTTGAATTCTGTGTCTGGAAATACTAATGTTTCTTGTTCTTCAAGTCTTTTTATTCTTAATTTTGTTTCTCTAATATTTGCTCCTATGTTAGTAAGTTCCCATCCTTCATGTTCTCTTGCTTTTATACTTGCTCTTTGATTTTCTAATTTTTCTAATTTATCTTTTAATTTTAGAATTGCATTAGGATCATCATTATAAATGACATTACTATTTTCTGCATTTCTTGCTCTTGATTCATAATACTCGCTTTTTTCTGAAAGTTCTATTGATTTTCTTATATCATTATTAGCTTGTTCATGTAATCTTCTTGCTTTTCTTTCAGAATGATGACCGATTATTATCGGCTGTCCAGGTGTCCCCATTAGAATTCGATTAGCTGTCGAATTATATCTTGCCTCTGATTCTTTCTTTGCTTTTTCTGATAATACCTTACATCTATTTATTCTCCTTTGTTTCCTTTCTTCATAGTCGGACCTTCCTCCCACTTTATATCACCTTCCTTTCCTACTATTACACAGCAATGTAATAGTAATGTTAAAAATGAGCTAACCATAGCTATTATTAATAAAATTACAATATACATTTTTATTCCTTTCAAAGAAAAAAGACTGTGCAAAGTTTGTGTTGTATATTAACTCTTACGCAAACTTTATACAAGTCTTATTCAAATTCTTCCTCATTTTCTTTTAATTTTTTATTTTTATAATTATATTTTTCTAAAATAGGTTTATAAAATTTTTCTTCTGCTTTCTCCCTTGCTTTTTTTGCATCTTCTAATTTATCATAATATCCAAGGAAATATGTGCGTTTTTTAAAACCTATTGTAGCTTTATATTTATTTTTATCTTTTTTAAAAGATACTCCTCTAACTCCACTTGTATTAGCTTTAGAAAGTTTCCCTGATAAATTATCTAGTCTTGTACCTTCTTTCAAGATTTTCTCTTTTTTAAATTCATTTCCTATTTCAGTATAACTTTTTACTTCATTTCTTTTTGCTTCTTTACAATCTTTTATTCTTCCCTCTTTTAATCTATTCCCAGAAATTACAACTTCATTTCCGCAGTCACATCTACATTTCCAATAATAAACATTTTTATTATTGTATTTTTCTACTCTATCTAACCCTATAACTACAAGTTCATTAAAACGTTTTCCTGTCAAATCAATTAAATGTTTTTTAGAATTCTTTATTCCTGTTTCTTTATATAAACAGCCACAACTCTTAGTCTTCCCTGTTATTAGTTCATTTCTTGAAATTGAAACTTCTCTTCCACAATCACATTTACACAACCAATAACCTTTATCTCTATTTTTCCCTTTAATATCTCTTTTATGTTCTATTCGGTCAAATTTAATAACTGTTAGCTTATTAAATTTGCGACCTATCAAGTCCATTGTATTCATATTTGAACAATATTCTCCCAAGTAAATTCTTCTCTTCCAAAGTGTCCATAATTTGTTGTTTTAGAATAAATTGGCTCTTTAAGCTTTAAATATTCTATAATTCCAGTAGGTGTCAAATCGAATCGTCCTTTTATAGCTTTTATAATAAGGTGTTCGGGTATTCTATTTGTTCCAAAACATTCAATAAATAAAGATATAGGATATTCCATACCTATACCATAACTTAATTGTATTTCACATCTTCGTGCCATTCCATTTGCTACTATATTTTTAGCAATGTGCCTTGCCATATAACTCGCACTTCTATCAACCTTACTTGAATCTTTTCCAGAAAAGGCTCCTCCACCATGACGTGCATAACCACCATATGTATCAACTATAATTTTTCTACCAGTTAATCCAGTATCACCAATTGCTCCACCTATTATAAATCTACCAGTTGGATTTATAAAAAATTTAGTTTCTATATCAATCATATCAGAATCAATAACTGGTAAAACCACCTTTTCAATTAATTCTTTTTGCATTTTTGATATGTCTACACTTTCTAAATGTTGTGTAGAAATTAAAATACTATCAACTCTAATTGGAAAATCATCTACATACTCTATTGTTACTTGTGCTTTTCCATCTGTTTTTAAATAATCGATTTCTCCACTTTTTCTTACCTCTGCTAATCTTTTTGTAATCTTGTGTGCAAGATAAATTGGATATGGCATATATTCTTCGGTTTCATCACAGGCAAATCCAAATATAATTCCTTGATCTCCTGCTCCACCTTTATCGACTCCAATTGCTATATCATTACTTTGTTTCTTTATATATTGTTCTATTTCACAAGTTCTATAATCCATTGTAGTTTTTTGATCATCATAGCCAACTTGCTTTAATGTATCCCTTACTATATCTTCAATATTAATTTTGGCATTTGTAGTTATCTCTCCTGCCACAACAACCTTATTTCCACTAACCAAAGTTTCTACTGCAACTCTTGATTCCTTATCTTGTTTTAAACATTCATCTAAAATCGTGTCTGATACTAAATCTGCCACTTTATCTGGGTGTCCTTCTGTAACACTCTCACTTGTTAAAAAATATCTTTTATATTTCAATTTAAAATTCCTCCGTTCTTTTATTTAATATATTTTAATTTTTTTGTACTTTAATGTTTATTTATTCAGTAAACATCGCCTCACATCCTTTCTTACTTCGCACGAGAATCGATTTTGTGGCTTTTTTATTCCTAACTAGACAATTTACTCGAACTCATTTTCATCTTCTTTTACGATTTTTTTATATTTTTGTAATTTTTCTTTCAGATTTCTTACCTCTTCTTTTAAATTTAAGTTTTCTTCAATTAGGATCACATTATCTATCAATTTTGTTTTATAATTTTCGTAATTCCTGTCAATAGCTTTTATCTCTTCCATACTCAAGTAATCATCTTGACAAACTATTATATGGTCTAAAAATTGAATATTATA
>JAAWPK010000073.1 GCA_022799935.1 Clostridia bacterium | reverse complement strand
AAAGATGAATTTGCTATTTTTGATAACAATGGAAATATATTAACAATATCTTGTTAAAAATTAAAAGCAGACTAGAAATAGTTTGCTTTTTAAAATATATGAATAAATGTACAATAGATGAATTGATTATGTTGAATTTAACAATAAAAAGTTAGATTTTTCAACAATATAAAATAATTCGTATACTTTTTGTTTCATAATGATATAATTAGAAAATCCAGTGTAAGAAAAATATAAATCTGAATAATAAAATTATACCCAATGGAAAGAGGCTAGTTTTTTCCATTGGGAACAGCATTTTTTAAAATACCATATTACTATGAGATTCCTATTCCAGCACTTGCATATCCAACTACTGTATTTATTAAAGAAATACCACTAGCTTGTGCAGAGTATACCATCAATAAACGCGAACTAGCAGTAACAGGAATTGATAATCCTGTTGTTATTCCACTACTAATAGTACCAATAGATATTGTTCCAGAAAGTGCAGGAGAAAGATTTACAATAGCTCCTGGTATTGGAGTAAATACATTATTTGGTGTGTTTGATACATATAATTGTGCGCTAATCGTAATACTAGAACCAAGAAGTGATAAAGCAGCTGTAGTACTAAAATAAGCACTTAAAGATGTGATTATTCCTGCTCTAGGCATTGAAAAAGCAAAGTTTGATAAAGTTCCAGATGGATTAGTAAGATCAATGCTAGAACCTAAGGCTGTAAGTCCTGGAGCAGAAGAACCAAATCCTATAAATCCAGGTATACCAGCTAAGCCACCAGCAATAGTTGTAAGTGATATTGGTAGACCTGATGCTAAAGGTATAATACTAGTACTTCCACTAGGACCAGTCGCACCAGTCGCACCAGTTGCACCAGTTGCTCCATCTAAACCGGCACTACCAGTAGGACCAGTAGGTCCAGTTACTCCTGTAGCGCCTGTGTCACCGACAGAACCAGTCGCACCAGTTGCTCCAGTACTACCTGTGCTTCCAGTTGCTCCAGTTATACCAGTAGGACCAGTAGCACCTGTGGCACCAGTAGGACCAGTCGCACCTGTACGACCATTACATCCTTTTGGACCAGTAGCACCAGTTGCGCCTGTTGCTCCAGTAGCACCTACTGTATTACAACAGCAATCATTATCACAATAATTTCTGGTATCATTCTGGCAGTAATCTTGGTAATTAGTTTTATAGTTTTCATTATCATTTGTTGTTTTATTAAAGTGTTTAAAAAACTTCATTCATATACCTCCTTTATATAAAGTAAGAACTAACTTACTCTATATAGTATATGCTTGTATTTTTTATTAGTTAGTAGTTTCTTTACTTTGAAAGTAATTTTTATTATATAAAAAAGCCATGTCATTAGGTTTTAATTCACCAGCCTTGTTATTGTAAAAAACAGCTTTTTTAATATTACCAATTTTATCATAACACACACACAGTTGAATATATGGAATATATCCAGAATAATCTTCATTATGAAATCCACCATTTTTTATGTCTGACTTGTTTGTGATAGCTAGTTCATACCAGAAAATAGCAAGTTCTATATTACTATTTTCTAAAAAATGATTTCCTAATTTACAACATATTTCTGGAATTGGTTTATCAAATTCAAAACTTCTAAGTAATGCTAAGAGAGCATTATCAGGATCATTTATTTTTTGATAACAATCAGACAAATCAATGCAAGCACTGATACAATTTGGAATCCAACCTTGTTTTGAATTCAAAAATTTATTAAAGTTATCAATTGCTTTTTGATACTCTCCATTATAATATAGTTCTCTAGAATAATAAAACTGTTGTCTTGGATCAAGTTCTAGTCCTTGATTAATCATTTTATTAAATATTCTTAGATTTCTAGATTTATCACTAGAATGTAATTTCTTATGTACAATAGCAATATCAGAATATATAATATTTCCACTTGGAGGAATTACTTCATGAATTGGACTAATCCATTGGTAATTTTTCTTACGAGATATTAATCTTTCTCTATAATAAGTAAGTGTTGGATTACCATATTCATCAAATGCAACATTATATTTCATCATTACCATATCTACTGATGTATCTAAATTATTCTTTAACTGCTTTAATTTAATAATATCATTTTCCGAAATAATGTCATCTGCATCTAACCACATAATATAATCTTTACTAGCTTTTGAAAAAGCGTAATTTCTAGCCTTTGAAAAATCATCTACCCAATTAAAATGATATATTTTCTTGGTATATTTTTTTGTAATTTCTATTGTAGAGTCAGTAGATCCTGTATCTACTATTATTATTTCATCAGCAATATCTTTTGCACATTCTAAGCAACGCCCAATGACATCTTCTTCATTTTTAACAATCATACATAAACTTATACTAATCATACAATATCTCCTTTTATGATATAGTATGAAGTTCAAATCTATTTTGTTTACTAAAATATAGTAATTGATTTTAGTCAATATTCCTAACCCAATATATGTTATGACATACCATCATAACATTGGGTCTCTTCGAGGAAGTTACTTTCTGTAAATAAAAAAATACCATCCATTTCTGAATGATATTTTCATTGTCTGTTTATTAGTTTGAACAGATACATTGTTGGTGCCTTAGCAAAGGACGTATGCGAAAAATACCTTGCGCAAAAGCACTCTATTATCCGTTTCAAAATCAGTTATAGCAATAGTTTTAAATATATGTATACCCATATCGGTGTTTTTTGTCTATTACTATGTTTTTAATTTAACATAAATTTTTAGGTTTGGCAATAGTTTTTTATCAATTCAAACTATTTGTGATTATTGGTAAATAGGCAATTGCTAAATCAACACTTTTATCAGCTAACCATATTAATATACTTTTTATTTTTTCCCATTTTTTCTTTTTAGAATCTTTAGACTTATATATCTTTTCAATTTCTTTAACTTTCTCAATAGCTTCATTAGTTTCAATTTCTGTTAGTGATTCCATATCATTAATTTTATTAATTAAATTATTAAAATCAATTTCAATCTTTATTTCATTATTGTTTGTGTTATTATTAATAAATTTGATTTCAGGAGATGACAATGAAGTAATAGGCAACAATCTATAATCCTGTAAATATCCTTCAATTTTATTCTTCATATTCTCTAAATTATGTTTTAAAGAAACCTCACTTAAAAGCTCGTAAGTGAATCCAAATTTATCATTCCAACTATATTGGCTTAACCCCCAGTTTGATATTTTTGATTGATATTTTCCATCAATATACATATGTATATTTGTTAGGTCTTGTATTGATGGATTACTTTGTAATACTTCTTTTATTTTATCAATATCACTTTGAATATCTCTTTTTATCATACTTTCTTTACTCATTATCAGAATCCTCCTGTTCATCTTCTCTTTCTACATTGTTGAAAGCATCTTTCATATCTTTATATAATGAATTTTTAGGAATAACATTCATTCTATCAAATGTAAATAAAGTTCGTCCTTCTATGTAATTTGCAATCCTATTGTTTGAATATGAAATTGATTCAATACTATCTTCTATATTTTCTAATCTATCTTTTTCTTCCATCTTCCTTGTAAAAGTTATAGTTCTACAATACTCGATTTTTTTGTTATCATTTCCCTCAATAAATGAAATATTCAATTTTACTTCAGGAAATATATTTGTTTCAATATTTTTTCCTGAAATAGCAATTATCCCTTGAGTTTCTTCTGTAGGATATAGCATAAACTCATCTTTAAATATTGCATCTAGCATAAGCTTACTATTATTTCCATTATTCTTTAATTCTAATACTTCTATTCTTATATTTTTTGCTTCTGATTGCCCATTATTTTTTACTAATAATAACAATAATCCATTCATTTCGTACAAAGAAAATGATAATAATGGCTTTAAACTGTTAATATATTTTTTATTTTCTCTTACATTTATAATAATCGTTACAATAACAGCTATTATTGCAACAATTAAAGATAAACTTGCTATAAAATCAGATATATTATTATTTTTTAGTAGATAAATTATTTCATCTATTTTTTCGTTATACATTTGTCTTATCTTCTTTCTTTAATAATATGGTATTACTTACCAGTTAGATATTGTGTAACCAGTATAGTAACTATTCTAATGTTTTCTTCAAACTCTTTTTATTTTCTTTTTCTAATTGTTTCAAACTTTTTTTAGGTGTAGGCAATTCTTCTGGCATAGTTCCGTCCTGCTTGTTTAATTGCTTTTCTAACTATTTTTCCAATTTTATTATGAGTATCACAAGCTTTCTTTTCGGTATCAACTTTATCTCTTTTTAATCTCGATTCTGTTTGCGTAATGCGAAATAAATTAGCAGCAAGTTCTTCACTCCCCATATTATCTAAAATATCTTCTCTATATCTTAAACCTTTCCTTTTAGCAATGTCATCAGCTGTTTCTCCATTATATAATCCTTTATATCCAGCATTATGAAATTTATCAAAATTCTTAACTCCTGCATTTTTAGCTGTTTGATTAAGTGAATAATTTCCTTTTCTTGTCAAATTTCTTTGATAAAATCTTTTTTCATCTTCTGTTAATGAACTATATTCTTTTTCGCTAATTTCTTGTTTTCTAGTTTGAATTGCAAAATATGTTTGTGCAAGAGCAATAACTTTTTTTCTTGTATCTCCATTTTGTGCTATTAAATAACAAGCATAACGTGTTAAT
>JAAWPK010000072.1 GCA_022799935.1 Clostridia bacterium | reverse complement strand
ACATTTGAATTATTATATTAAGAAAAATGAGTTCACATATACAAAAGAATTTGATAAATATATAAAAGAAAATAATTTACAAGGTCATCTTCGTAGTAACAGCATAATAATGTGCCAAATGATATTTACTTCTGATCAAGCATTCTTTGATAAAATTGGAGAAAAAGAAACTAAACGATATTTTGACGAATGCTATAAATTTATCTGTAACTATAAAAATCTAGGAGAAAAAAATATAATATCAGCCGTAGTACATCTTGATGAAGGAGCACCACACATGCACTTAATGTTTGTACCTGTTGTGCATACAAAAGATAAAGAAGGTAATGAAATTGATAAAATATGTGCTAGAGATTTTTGGAAAGGTAGAGATAGTTATAGGAAGTTACAAGATGCCTATTTCAATCATGTTAAATCAAAAGGCTTTGATTTAGAAAGAGGTATGTTTGTTGAAGATACTAACAGAGAGCATTATACCATTGAAGAATATAAGAAGATTACCAATTATGATAATACCAAAAAACTTTTAAATGAAATGAAACTTGAATTGCCAGAAGTTCCAGATATAAATGACATAAGTAAATTTTCAATAAAACGAGATGAAAAGATATTAGAAAAAATTATAAAACCTAAAGATGATTTAATTAAAGAATTACATAAAGAAAATCTCTCTTTGAATAAGGAATTATCAAAGCAGTCTAAAGTTGTTAATGAAGCTGAAAAATATCAAAAGGAAAGAGATTCTATACTTGCTGATAATAAAGAACTTCATAATACTGTTAAGAATTTAGAATATGAATACAAAGAAAAGAAGAAAACACTTGAACACGAATTTGAAAATAAATCATTTAATTTGGAATGGCAATATAAAAATAAAGTTCATAAGTTAGAAAAAGAAAATAGTCATTTGAAAAAAGTAATTGATGAATTTAAAGAAACTACTAAGAAATTTATAAAATGGATTTGCAAGAAATTTGATTTACCTTCTGAAGATGAAATTATTAGAGATTTTGAAAAAGAAACCCATACTTTTATTGATGCCGAAAAACAAGTCAAAAAGGAAGAACATGATAAAGAATGGGATTTACAAATATAAAGGTTATTTTAGCAATAACCTTCATATTTATAATTATCTAGTAATATCTTTATCTTTTAATTTGTCCAAATAATAATTATAATCTTCATTTGTTAATACAATTTGTCCTAAATTTTTAGACATAATATCCTCATAGCTTTTGACAAAATTTCTTTTTATAGATCTCATAACTCCATTATGTGTTACAATTAAAATTCTTTCATTACCTTTATATGTATTAAAAAGGCTTTCTATAAAATTGCAAACTCTTTTATCTACTTGTGCTGTTGTTTCTGCTCCTGGTGGAGTATATTGTCCCGCTCTATATAAAGCTACTAAATTTTTATCAAAAGTATCTTTTTTCTTTCCTTCCCATTCGCCTATAGAAATTTCAATTATTCTTTCATCTATAATTGGGATACTATTAGGTATGATAGCGTCTAAAGTTTGCTTTGTTCTTTTTAATGGAGAACAATAGATGTAATCAAAGTTTTTTTCATCATCTTTCAAAACCTCTTTTGCTTTTTCAAATCCTTCTTTTGTTATGTTGCAATCTGTTCTTCCAGCAAAAATTCCTGCTTTATTTAATTCTGTTTCTGCATGTCTTAAAAACATTAAATTTGGCATATAAAAAACTCCTTATTATTATAATTCTGGTTCTATAACTCTCTTTGTATAATCAAAATCTCCGTATTTAGTTCGTGCAAACAACTGATGCATTTGTCCATATATTGTTCCAGGACATCGGTCTAAAACAGTTTCTATATGTTGCTTTACATGTTCTGTATCCATATTATTTGTTCTAACAGTTACATCATTTCCAATATTAATACTTTCACCTTTTTTAAAATACTTATTTCCAATTAATATTCCATTATCTATATATTCAATTGTATCGCCACTATTTTTTAACATAACTCCACATCCATGCGGTGTTAAAGTAATTTCTTTATTACTTAATTCAACAGTATTTGGAGCTGTTAAGTTAGGATGAACTAAAAAAATATCATTTCCAGGTGCAGTTAATAAAGTAAAATCTTCTTGTTCCCATTGGCACCCTATACATACAGCATTATTAGTAGGCATTCCATAATGACTTAAATTAATAACTTCTTCTTCTGCTAATTCACCTAGAACTGTTTTACAAAAATATCTATTTCTATCTTTATTTATTCGTTGCAACATATTAGCTAATTCTGAAAATTGAATCGCTTTTTTTCCATAGATATACCTTAAATATCGATTTTCTTTGTCATCATACATTGTTTTAATATCATCATAATACCAGTTGCCTTCTATAGGATATAATCCATATTTTAAATTATCCTTTTTTAGTTCTATTGCAGAGGCATGAACTATCATATATTGCCCTTTCGCAAGTTCTGAATTATCATCATTTTGTTCGGCTAAAATTGCAAAATGATTACCTACATTATAATTCCAATAAAATTTATCTGATTTTTCTAAATCAATTGAATCTAATATTTGTGATGGCAAATGTGTGGAAACATATTTTAAATATGTTTCTCTATTTTTCATAACATTATCTAATCTTTTTTGAAATTCTTGAACAGTTATCTTTTGATTTAGTTTGTAAACTGTAGTACCACAAACATTTACCGTAGTATCTACTGGAACAAATGGAACATCAGAATTCCAAGAATAACAAGCACCTGTATAAAAACCACCTAACATTCTTGTTCCATTTTGTGCTATTCCTAAATCTGGCATTGCATATATCATGCTTTCTTTTTGTGTTTCAGATAACTCTGTTCCAACTTTACTTAATAATTTGGATGTTGTTTCTAAATGTTTTAATATTTCTTTTTGAGTATTATCATTTAATGAAAAATTTGTTATCATATTCTTTCCCTCTATTCTATATCAATTGTCTCATCATTTTCTAATATTTCGTATTCCACTTCATACTTATTAAACATTTCTTTAATAAAATTATAATCTGGTGGAAATGCAGGATTATCCATGTGAATTGGTAATGCCAAAACTGCTCCTACTTCTTTTGCATATAATGCTACTTCAAATGCAGACATTGTTAAGCCATGTCCTGTTACTGGAATGCACAAAATATCTGCTTTATATTCGTTTTTAAAACAGATAGTATCACTAGTTGTATATAATCTATTTTTTCCATCATCTATGATATAGCCAACATTTTCATATATTTCTTTTGCACCTTTTAATAATGGTTGATATCCATGTATTGCATGTACTACTTCTATTTTTATATTTTCTAATTCAATAACATCATTTTCTTTTATAATGTTTATATCTAATGTTTTATTTGCTTCTAAAACTTCTTTTGTTGAATATATTTTTATATCTTTGTTTAATTTTTCTAATACCTCTGTATTACAATGGTCTGGATGCTTATGTGTTATTAGAATAATATCTACATTGTTCCATTTTTCAAAATACTCATCTTTATATTTTAATGTTCCTGGATCAATTAATATCTTTTTTCCTTTTGTTTCAACTAATAAACAAGATTGTGGAAATTTTGTAACTTTCATATAAAATTTATCCTCCTATAAAATTTATTTATTATCTATTTTTATCTTAATTATAGCATTTAAAATTATAACACAATTTTATTGAGTTTACAATATTTTAGCTCTGTCATATCTCTATCATTACTCTGTCAATTTATATTTCTTATTTGGTGATTTTTCGTTATTATCAGTAGTTTCAATCTTTTTATCTTGAAGAAATTTTCTTAAAATTCTTCTAACTGTACTATCAGATAATTCAGTTTGTTCAATAATATCTTTTGCACCTATAATAACATTCTTTTTTATACATTCTAATACTTTTATTTCATTTTCAGAAAGTAGTAATATAGATTTGTCTTTCATTTCTTTTGAATTATTCATTTCATCTATTGTATTATCAATCATTTTTAGCATAAATTCTATAAATTCAGTAGATTCTCCAGCATTATTACAATTTTGAATTGCAGTATAATATTCTTCTTGATTTTTCTTTATCATACTTTCAATAGGTAAATAAGTAAATGCTTTTTCCCAGTTAGATAAAATTGCAGTTTGCCATATTCTTGCAGTTCTTCCATTTCCATCGTGAAATGGGTGTATAAATACAAATTCATAATGAAATATAGAAGACAAAATAAGTGGATTTATTGTGTCTTTAACTTCATTCATCCAATTAAATAAATTATCCATCAAACTTGGTACTAATCTGTGTGGTGGAGCCATAAATATTTCAATATCTCCATCATAAACAGCCTCGCCATGATTTCTAAATTTTCCTGCATCTTTTTCAACTAAAAAAGTTAATATTCCATGTATTTTCTTTAAGTCATCTACAGAGTAAGGATTTATTTTATTAATTTGTTCATAAGCTTCATAAGCATTTTTAACTTCTTGAATGTCTTTTTGTTCTCCGAATTACAGGTTTTCCATTTATAACATCTTCAACTTGAAATAATGATAATTGGTTATTTTCTATTGCTAAAGACGAGTGTATTGACCTTATTCTTGATTTTCTTCTTAACTCTGGGTATCTATTTAAACTTTCAAAATAGTTTGCTTCTCCAATTTTTTTCATTATATCTGATACATAATTTAACATTTTATCAGTAATTTTATATGGTGGATAATTTCTTTCCATATTTGACCTCCAATTTTGCCACCACTGGTGGCAATTTTCATTTTTATTTATTTCTTGCTCTACTTTTATAAACATTTTCTTGATTTTTACAGCTAAATGTATCATATTCAGTTTTTGGATTTGGTGCTGTAAATGCTTTGCCACAATGTTTACAAAGTTTCAAATATTTCTTTTCTTCTATTGCAAATAATTTAAAATCTTCATCTATGTATTCTTTTAAACTTCTTACATGTATTGTA
>JAAWPK010000071.1 GCA_022799935.1 Clostridia bacterium | reverse complement strand
TAATTTCATCATGTAATTTTTGCGTTAATTTTACAAATTCCTCTTCACTTACACCTTTTTTAAGTTTATATGAAAATATCCATGCTGTTTTATTCATATATAAATTCCTCCCTACAAATTACTAGTTATCGCTATCATTATAACATTATTCTCAAAAAAGTATATTAAAAGAGACAAAATAATAAGTTAAAAAATACTTCGCAAGTTATGTTTTGGCTTATTTTCTATTCTATTTTTTCCAAATAAACTTTCTTCACTTATTTTAAAATTTATATTCAAAAATAAAAAACCCAAGTGAGAACAAATTTTTTCTTACTTAGGATTTCATTTTATACTAAAATTCTATTTTCTCTTCTATCCATTTTGTTAAATCTTCTATTTTAACTCTTATTTGTTCCATTGTATCTCTATCTCTTACTGTAACTGTTCCATCTGTTTCTGTATCAAAGTCAATAGTTATACAGAAAGGTGTACCTATTTCATCCTCTCTTCTATATCTTTTTCCTATACTTCCAGCTTCATCATAATCACACATAAATTTCTTTGAAATCATTTCATATACTTCTTCTGCTTTAGTGCTTAACTTTTTAGTAAGCGGAAGAACTGCAGCCTTAAATGGTGCTAAAGCTGGGTGTAATCTCAATACTGTTCTTACATCTCCTTCTCCTACTTCCTCTTGTTCATAACTATTGCAAAGAAATGCTAACGCTACTCTATCACATCCAAGAGAAGGTTCAATGCAATAAGGTATAAATTTTTCCTTAGTTTCTTCATCTAGATATGTAAGATCTTCTTTAGAATATTCAATATGTTGTTTTAAATCAAAGTTTGTTCTATCTGCTATTCCCCAAAGTTCTCCCCAACCAAATGGGAATAAAAACTCTATGTCTGTTGTTGCAGCACTATAGTGACTAAGTTCCTCTTTTTCATGATCTCTTAATCTAATATTTTCTTCTTTTATTCCAAGAGTAAGTAAGAAGTTTTTACAAAAGTCTTTCCAATAAGCATGCCATTCTAAGTCTGTTCCAGGTTTACAGAAAAATTCCACTTCCATTTGTTCAAATTCTCTTGTTCTAAATGTAAAGTTTCCTGGTGTAATTTCATTTCTAAATGCTTTACCAATTTGAGCTATACCCATCGGTAATTTCTTTCTTGTAGTTCTTAAAACATTCTTAAAGTTAACAAATATTCCTTGAGCTGTTTCTGGTCTTAGATATATTTCAGATTTCGCATCCTCAGTAACACCTTGAAATGTCTTGAACATTAAATTAAACTTTCTAATTCCTGTAAAGTTTTCTTTGCCGCAATTTGGGCAAGCTATATGGTGTTCTTTCATATATCCTATCATCTTATCATCTGGCCAACCATCAACTATTTGCTCACATTTATTTTCATGCATCCATTCTTCTATTAATTTATCTGCTCTATGACGAGTTTTACATTCTTTACAATCAATAAGTGGATCACTAAATCCTCCAACATGCCCGTGATGCAACCCACACTTGTGGGTTCATAAGTATTGCTGCATCTAATCCAACATTATATTTGCTCTCTTGTATAAACTTCTTTCTCCATGCATTTTTAATATTATTTTTAAGTTCTACACCAAGTGGTCCATAATCCCAAGTATTTGCAAGTCCTCCATATATTTCAGATCCCGCATAAACATATCCTCTAGCTTTGCACAAGTTAACTATTGTGTCCATTTGTTCTACCATATTTGCCCTCCTACCTTATTTTTGATTTTCTTCTATTAATTCTTTACTTTTATTCTTTAAGTAAATTGTAATTCCCAATAATGTTATAATATATATAAACATTCCGAACAGGAATTATTATTTCGTTTATTGGCACTCTAGCTATTGCTAAAATACTAACATATACAGCTCCTACTCCAACTACTTCTAATATTGGACTTACAAAAGATTTCATTATTCCTAATTTTCTAAATGCTACTGCATAATATATTATAACTAATACAAATGTTATAAGTATTGGTTTAATGTATTCTTTTACTATATCTAATATTCTTATATTTGAAGAATTTATAATCATTATACTTTCTACATCATCTTCTATATTATATTTTTCTCTTATTTTTGTTTTTAAATTAGATATCTGCTCATTTGAAGCTTCCTTTACTTTTACTGAAATAGTATCTTCAAATTCATCAGTATATCCTATTTCATATTTTTCTCCTAAAGTTTCATTTACTATACTTTTTACATCATCCATAGAATATTTTTCTGTCATATATATATTTATTATCTTAGAGCTTCCATAATTTGTACCTAAGTTAAATCCACTTAGAGTCACAACAACTATTCCGAGCTATTATAATAAGTATTGCTATTACTGCAATTATTGTTTTATTTTTCATTCTCTTTACCTTCCTTCTATTTCCACTAAAACCTAATTTCTTATTTATGGCTATTAATAAGCATACTTCTCATAAACAATAAATTAGCAAAAGCTATACTTATAATACCATAGAATAATGTCATTCCAATAGAAAATATTTTTACTCCTGGCATAAATGTAAATACAACTGCTATTATTAGAAAAACTATTATAACATGAAGTTCTTCCACATATGTCTTAAATGTTGCTTCAAATACATTATCGATACTTCCATTTCTCTTTATTTTATTCAATACTCTTGACATTAAATAAACATCTAATACTAGAAGTAAAGCCATTGAAACAATTCCACCAAAAGATATTGTAGTTTTTGTATATCTTATTAGCAGAAGTAATATTGCAGTAGCTGCTATAAGAGATAAGCTAGCTATAATTCCATCTGTTTTATATTTAAATATCATAAATATTATAGTAGCACAAATTAAAGCTCCCATTACTCCTATAATTATATATACTAAATCATTACTAATACTACTTTCTATATATTCACTTGTACTTATCTCATAAGTTATTGGCATTTCATCATTGTTTATAAGCATTGCATAAACTTGCCCTCTTGACATATATTCATATACTGCTTCTGAGTTTGCACCTGTACCAAGTGAAATAGTTAACACTCCACTATTTATTTCTTCTCCAAAATTTGTTGTTAAAATTTTAGCACCTTCAATTGTCATTGTTACTTGTTTTTGATTTTCATCATCTTGTTTATTTTCTTCATTTTCATCATGCTCTTCCTCTGTCTTTAAATAATTTCTACTAACTTCGGCTAATTTTTTTGCACCCTCTTTAGTAAAATCTATTTTTAAATAAACTTCTATTCCTCCTGTTTCAGTTCTTCCATAAACAACAGAAGCTTTTTTTACATTCTCTTTTGAGATTAATACTGTTCCATCTTTAGAATCAGACATTGAGAAATCCCCTTGGCATTGTAAATATTGTAGTAATTCATCAGTATTCATATCATCTAATAATTCTGCAACTATTTCCCCTGTTTCTTCATCTAGTCTTATAGTAAAGTCTGTAACTCCTAAAGTTTCAAGTCTTCCTGTAAATATCTCTTTTACTTTTTTATAGTTTTCTACATTCAATTTGTCATCTGCATTTATTTTTACATTCTCTTTTTTGTAGTCAGCTTCATTTGCTCCCTCTGGTATAGAGTCTACTTCTTTTCCATCTTTATCATAAATTTTCTCTTCTGTCTTATCATTTATTTTAAAATATGTTAATCTTTTTCCTGTAAATTCTGAAGATAGTAAATAGTCTGGTAACATATTTTTGTAGGTTGTCCCATCCTTTGAATATACTCCAATAAATGCAATTATTGCAATTAATAAAATTATTAGTGCACATAATACGATCTTAAGTTTCTTTTCCAATTTTTTCACATTCCTTTCTATAATAACTTTGTATCATTAATTATTAATTGAAACCATATTTTTAAATACTTTGCTGCATATTTACTCATTATCATTCTATCAATAAATATTTCGAAATAATCCAGAACAGGACAAAGCTCAGTATCTATCTTTATATCTAGTGTTATTTTTCTTGTTTCTTTATCTATTATAAGTCTTGCGTCTGTAACTGCATAATTTACTCTATCATGTTTATCAAAAGTTCCTATGTTTGTGTTTACAACTCTATCTCTATGAACATCAGATTTATCTGCAAGTATCAAAGCTGCTGATATATCACTTACAGCTGTTCCAGTATCTTCATCATGATTTCCAATCGCCATCATAACTTCTGTCCTATCATTAACATTCATTCCCATATCTTTTAAAATATTATACGCCATAATTGCACCTGAATGAGCATGATCTTTTCTATTTACACAATTTCCTATGTCATGTAAATATCCTGCAATTTTTGCAAGTTCTACTCTATCTTCTGGATATTCTAAAGCTTCTAATATTTCTCCTGCTCTTTTAGATACTATTCCTACATGCCTTGCAGAGTGTTCTGTGTATCCTAGACTATTAAGTTGCTTCTGAGCACCTTGAACTAATGCTTGTACTTCTTCATTACTTATAACATCTTTTAATGTTATCATTTTAGTACCTCCATATATATACTTAAGTATTTTATAATAAACTTAAAAAGAATTCAATATAATTTTAAAAATTTTAAAAAGTTCTCTAGAATAATCTAGAGAACTTTCATTTATATGTATATCTTTTCCTATTTTGCAATTGATATACCAAGTACTTTATATTTAGCAACTCCATCTGGTATTTGAACTTCTACTATTTGGTTTTTCTTTGCTCCAATAAGCGCGAGTCCTATTGGTGATTCATTAGATATTTTATTTTGTGATAAATCCACTTCTGTTGATCCAACAATAGTATATTCAAAATCCTCATCAAATTCCAAGTCCTTTATTTTAACAGTATTTCCAACTTGAACAGTTTTAGTATCTATCTCAGATTCATTAATTATCTTAGCATATCTTAATTTATTTTCAAGGTCTGCTATTTTTATTTCATTTTGAGCTTGAGCATTTTTTGCTTCATCATATTCAGAATTTTCAGATAAATCTCCAAAACCTAATGCTACTTTT
>JAAWPK010000070.1 GCA_022799935.1 Clostridia bacterium | reverse complement strand
AACTTCTGGATATCTATTATTTACATTTACTTCTCCAACTTTTGTTATAAATTTTCTTAATGCTAAATCGAATTGTGGTTTTATTACTATTTTTTCAAAATCATCATCATCTTGTTGTCCTGGTACATATGGTTTATCTGATTCATTATCTTTATATCCTGGGAAATCTTCTGGTAGTTTTACATTTCCTGGTTCTGAATCTCTATCTTTATCTACAGGATTTCCATATTCATCTGTTTCACCTGTTATTTCAGCTATATTTGTTACTTTTGTTTTTGTATCAACAGGTAATACTTTACAATGTATTTCTATGTCTATATAACTTAATACATCTTTTTCTTTATCATAAGCAGGAATTATTGCTTCTCCTAAATTCTTGCCAACATAAGCTTTGTCTGTAGCCCCTCCAACATTTACTATTTTGCAGTTTTCATTACTTACTACAGTATTATATTTTTCTCCTGTTGTTTGTTTCCACCAGTCACCATTTTTGTCATTTCCACCTGGTACATATGTTAAGTATTTTGCTAAGTAGTCTGTGACTTGTGTCACTTTACCATTTACATCGCCTTCATTATAGATTCTTAATGTATATGTAACTATATCTCCTACTTCAACTTGTATTGGCATTTTGCTGTGATTATATATAGCTGTTTCTGCACCTTGTTTTAATCCACTTGTATCTACTACTGGTGCTCTATCATATTTTGTGTCTCCAATTTGTGATATAAATTTTCTTAATGCTAAATCTATAACTGGTGCTTCTATATATATTTTCTCAAAATCATCATCATCTTCCTGTCCTGGATAATAGTTTTCTTCTGTTTTATTTGAACCATCATAATATGGATCATTTTTTCCATTTTTTCCACCTGTATAATCTGGTAGCTTTTCATCTTCTGGTAATGTAAATCCATCATCTGGCCCATTATTTACATCTTTTGGAACTGAGTCTCTATCTTGGTCTAAATTCTTTCCTGTTTCATCTGTTAATTTTGTTATTTGTGCTATATTTGTTATATTTTTATCATATGGTGCTTTTGTCATTACTTTACAAGATATTTCTACATCTACATAGCTTAATGTATATTTATCTGTTGGATCATCATATTCTGCTGCTGGTAATAAAACTTCTCCTAACTTTTTACCTATTTCTGTTTCAGGTATATTTCCTCCAACACCTGTTACTTTACAAAATTCTGTTGATATAGCTATTCTTCCTGTTGCTTCATCTAATAGCCAACATGTTCCATCATCATTTCCATGTGCTACATATTCTAAATATGCTGGTAAGTAATCTGTTATTTCTTTTATATATGTATCTATTTCACCTTCATTATATACTCTTAATGTATATGTAATTGTGTCCCCTATATCTACTTTTAAAGGTTTCTTTGAATGGTTATATATTGCTGTTGTTTGTAATTTTCCATCTACTACTTTATTTAGTTTGCTTGTATCTACTACTGGTTCTCTTGAATTATCTCCTGTTAATTCTTCTCCATTTATTTTTGATATAAATTTTCTTAATGCAACATCAACTTCTTTTTGATGTTCTCTAACTCTTACTATTGGTTGTTCTTCTGCTGCATTTGTTCCTGCAAGGTATATTGTAATATCTCTTGTTGGTTTATATCCGTTTTGTGCAGCTTCTTTTGCTTTCGCAATCAATGTTCTATATAAAGTATTTGCTCTTTCTTGTCTTTCTCTTCCATATCCAACTGGCATTCCATTTTCATCATATCCATCATATATATCTGCAAAAGTTTCATATTTGTCTCTTCCTGTTAATTCATCTTTTCCTGTGTCAAAATATTCACTTCCTGTTACTGATAAATATATAGGTGGTAATGTTTCTTTGTTATATGCCTCTTCATCTTTATTTGTAAAATACCATATTACTAATTGTTGGATTGCTTCTATATCTGCTCTTGTTAATACATTTTCTTTTTCTTCTAACGCATTTAGTCTTTCATCTGTATATCCTGCATAATTCTTTAAGTATGCAATTACTTGCTCTTCTGTTGCTCCTTCAAGTATCATATTGTCTAATACCCACATTACTGCATTGAAATTTTCTGTATTATCTGCATTAAATATAGTTGTTTCAGAATTTAATGTACTGAAATAGTTAACTAAGTTTTGATATTGTCTCATCATATCATAACTTTGGTTATATTCAACTACTGTATGATCTAAACTTTCTGATGTAAATCCAAGTCCTGCTCTCAAGCAGTATATATCTGGAAGTGTATTTGTTATTGTTCCATCTTGGTTACATGTAACTAGTTTCCATACATTTTTTATATTTGCTGTATTATTTGTATATAACTGATGTTTGTAAGTTATATTTTCTACTTTTCTATCTTTTGTAATTGTTACATAACCTAAGCTTGCTGCGTCAACATTATTTGAAAAAATACTTACAAGCAATACAGCTGTGAATATTAAAATTGCTCCAATTAGTTTTTTTGCTTTCATTCCTTAACCACCCTTTTTAATATTTTCTTTATATTATATTTTACATTTTTTACGAATAAAGTCAATAGAAAATTTTTCTTATTTTTCATCTTAAAAAAATCCGCCCGAAATCTCTTTACGGAAAGGTATTTTGTACCATTCTATTTCCTTTTTTACATTTGTATTACAATTATACAACAGATCATGTTTAAAATCAACCGATTATGTAAATTTTTTGTGCTAATTCCTATTTGCCTAAGAAGATTTATTTATGTATAAATTTTTATCTACTAAAAATATTAATTATCTATATTATTAAATTTCATAGATTCCAAATAGTAAAATAATAATTTTTTCACTTCTACTTTCGACTTTTCGTTTTTTTGCTTCTTACGATTGCTATAAGTGCATTCACAATTACTACATTCTACAAAGCAACAACTCACTCCTTTTATTCTCATTTCCTATGTTAAATACTTATAACATTTATTTGAGAAATACAAGCGCTCAAAACAAGATTTTTATAATATAAAAAAGCTCCCATAAAAGGAGCTTTTTGGCGGGCATGGAAGGATTTGAACCTTCAATCCCTCAATGTTAAGTGAGGTATTCTGCCAAGTCATAACATTTCATATTCAATTCGAAGTGTGCACCCTTCTACTTAAATGTATAGAATATAGAAATGTTATTCCCCATTTGAACTACATGCCCTAACAGAAAGATGTTTTTGCTTCTTTTGGAGGCGTAAACCAAATCAGAAGAACCTACAAAGTCAGTACAATAGCTATATTCAAGACTTCGTATTCTTTAATGTACAGCTATTGTACAGCATATTTTTAAAATTATTGCTTAAAGCAATTACTAATATTGTATTAGAATAATTATTAATATTTTTAAGACTACAATGCCCTAAATTTATGACTAAATTTTATTCCAATACACGAAATCAGAGATATCATTTCTTTGAAGATGTAAATTACTTGGTTTTGCGTCTTCAGAAGGATATCCAATTGGTAATATTGCAACAGGAATCAAATTTTCAGGTACTTCATAAATTTTAACTAATTTTTTGGCATCAAAAGAACCTATCCAAGTAGTACCAAGACCTAAATCCTGTGCTTCTAGCATCATATGTGTAGTTACTATACTAATATCAATATCTCCAAATTCTTTATTATCATATTTATCTCTTTTATATGAAATTAATTTATCATAAAAAAGTATCATAATAACTGGAGCATTCCACCCATATGGAGTACAACCACTTAATTTTTCTAATTGTTCCTTTTGTGTTAATACCAATATTCTTTGTGGTTGTAAATTTCTAGCTGTTGGAGCTAATTTTGCAACTTCTAAAATTTTGTCTATTTTTTCCTTTTCTATTTCTTTAGTACTAAAACTTCTACAAGAATATCTTTCGGTTGCTAATTTTAAAAAGTCCATATTTTTCTCCTCTCAAAAACTATTTGACTTTTCCTAAAAATGTGTGTATAATATAGATAGAAAATGAGAAACACAGAAATGTGTTGCCGAACAAATAATATAACCATTCGCCCGAGCAAAAGCAGAATGGTTATTTTTTATTGCCTATGTAGTAATACTAAGATGATGATAACTAAGGCAAAATTTATGATAGTAACTCCTACTAATCCATAGAATAGTAGTTGAATAATTAATAATAATGCTGATTCTACCATAGTAACCACCCCCATATATCAGTCTTACAACTAAAAGTCGTAGAGGTTTATGTATAAACAAGATGTTAAAGGTGACAACACACTCCGCTTATTCCCATTTTCATAAATAACTATATAACATTTATTATAATAATACAAGCGAACAAAACAAATTTTTGCATATTTTTGTAGCTAACTAAAGTAATAAATTTAATTTATGAATTAGGCTATTAAAATTTTTAAATAAAGAGCAATAAAATACCAAACAATAATATAGATATACAATAATTTATTACTATTTATACTACAAGAATTTGCTTACACCAAAGTACAGCAATTGTACAGCAAATTTTATACTAAACTGTGATAATCTATGATAGGTATATATGTTCTAAAACGAAAAATACTCCCTTACAAAGAGAGTATTTCTGCATTTTGTGCTAATATATGATACTTTGTGATACTCTGTATCATTGCTTAAAATGCTAATTTTTTGGAGGCGACACCCGGATTTGAACCGGGGATCAGAGTTTTGCAGACTCGTGCCTTACCACTTGGCTATATCGCCGTTTAAATTTTAAGCAATATTCCACATAAGTTACCTATAACTCATTTCATTCGTACAGCTAACTTAACTTGGCTATATCGCAATAAAGATATCTTGGAGCAGGTAACGGGAATCGGACCCGTAACTAATCCTTGGCAAGGATTTATTTTACCACTAAACTATACCTGCACATATTTTATAGTGCTTATATATGATACCAAAAATCTCTTCACTTGTCAAGAAAAATATTGCTTATAACTTATATATATTGTAGGTTAGTCAATCATATGTCACACTTTATTGAAAAATATATATTTTGAAATACCAAAAATATTGTCTGCTATTTTACTTTACATCATATATGCTT
>JAAWPK010000009.1 GCA_022799935.1 Clostridia bacterium | reverse complement strand
TTCTATGTAATCTGCCACTTTGTTTTCAAATGGTAGCATACCATTAACATTAAAATATCTCGTTCCTGTAATTAAATTCAATTCATTTGCATCTTCATCTGATAACTGATGACCTATTAAATGGCATCTATTATATAAATATTTTCCATTATATTTCCTTTGCAGCCAACCAGTTGGTTTTATATTACTGATATCTCCTCTTTGATCTCCATCAGGAGGCATTATTTCTTTGCAAATATTAGCATAAGCAACTCCACATCTTCCTTTGTCATCTAATTTACTATATTCTTCAAAACTTTCTGTAGTATAATCTTCTTCAGTAAAATATGGCTTACCATTATTTATTTCTACATATATTTGACCAGAGTATTCTGGTATTTCATCTATACTATTATAATTTACGACTGTAATTTCATTTAATCTATCTACATTATTGTCAATATAAAGTAATCCTATAAATAAAATTATAGTAATTGCCATTGTTAAAATTTGTTTAAAATTCATTTTCTTTTTACTAGTATCTTTTGTCATCTTTATTTCCTACCTTTCATAGCTATCTTATCATATTATCAAAAAGCTAACAAGGATTTTGAAATTTTACTTAAGATTTACATATAAGCTATTTAAAAACTCAGTAAAAAACAGAGCATTTCTTTTTATTTAGAAATGTTCTGTAATATAGATGATTACTGCATTTTATTAAATTTTCTTTGTGGTTGGTATATTTTTAATACCACAGGTGTGGATTTAAATTTACAATTTCCTGCAAGTTGGGAAAAAGCAAAAGAGATTAAGTTCGAACAAGGTTTCACCTCTCCGGCACCTCGTGATTTTGTTGGTTCTGCTCCACTTGTTGCTCCTGAAGCTATAGCTATGTATAAATTTACATTGGCACATAATTTTAGACTTATTCTTGCATATCATACACAAGGTAGAGTCATTTATTGGAGATATTTAGATTTTCTCCCTCCTGCTTCTTTTTATATTGGTGCACAATTCGCAGCTTCAAGTGGATATGATTTAGAAGATACTCCATTTGCTTCTAGTTTTGCAGGATATAAAGACTGGTTCATTCAAAATTATAATCTGCCAGGATATACTATTGAATGCGGTTTTGGCTCAAATCCGCTTCCAATTTCTCAGTTTAATACAATTTATGCTGAAAACGAAGGTATATTAGTACTTGGAGCAGTTTTGGCTGAAGAATAGCTTAAATACAATATATGAACTCCTACCCGGATTTCCATTCTAAAGTTACTATTTCTCAAAGCCCAATAATTTTATTTTAAATTTGTACAAATAAAAATGACCTTTTATGATATAATGTTAATAAATTAGTGCACATAGAAAAGGAGGCAATATATGAAAAAAATAATAGGAATAATGGGACCAACAAACGCAATAGAGGATGATTTAATTAATGCTTATCAGATAGGTAAATACTGTGCAGAAAATAATTATATAACATTAACTGGTGGATTAAAATATGGTATTATGAATGAGGCTTTAAAAGGTGCTAAAGAAAATGGAGGATTAACAGTTGGAATAATGCCTACTGATGATAAATCAGAATATTCTAAATATGTGGATATACCAATTATTACAACAATGAAAGCTGGAAGGAATTATATAGAGACACTAACAAGCGATATTATAGTTGCTTGTGGTATATCCGCAGGAACATCTTCAGAAATAAGTCTTGCTATAAAACCAAAAAAGAAAATAATATTAATTGGACTTGATGAAAATACAAATAATTTCTATCAAAATCTAGCACCGAATCAAGTATTTATAGCTAAAAATTATATGGAAGCCATAAAAATATTAAACAGTTAGCAAAAAGAAATGAAAATGGATATAATTTAGAAAATACTCCTCTCAGCTCCAATTTTCTAAATTATTCAGTTTTGAGAAATTTCCTAACAAAAAAGTAGTAATAGAATTTAACTCTTCTTACTACTTTTTTAATTATATTTACTCATTATTTCTAGTAAAACTATTTAATTTATACTTTTCTAGTTTATTAACTTTTTTAATGAATTAGCATTTAATATAGTATTTGAGACAAATTCTCCTTTATAAAAATTTGCCCAATTATTGAATACACATGGCATATTTTTTGCTTTTTCTAATGAATCTATTTTTATAAAGTTTATTTTAATATTATTTTCTTTTGAGTATTCCATTAATTCATTTACTTCATATTCTACATAAGGACATGCTGGACTATAATATATTGTAAACTCATTATTATCAATTTTCATTTTTCTTGCTGTTTCACTAAATCTAGGAGTTTCATTTTTATCAAATTGCAGTGCTAATAACTCATATTCGCCTATACTATCTACGACTTTAAATCCATAATGCTCAAAAAATCTCTTTTCCCCTAAAAATGGTTTCTTCTTTTTAGAAGTTAAAGTACAAATTCCACTCATACCTTTTTCTTTTGAATCCTCTATTGCATATTCTAGTAATTCTTTTGCAATTCCTTTCCCTTTAAAACTTCCAGCTACCCATAAGCAATAAATATATTCATAATTTTTACCATTGATAGGAACCCATGCTGTTTCAATTGGTTCATATTCAATAAATATCTTTCCCCTAGTATTTAATTTTCTGAATACATGACCTTCATTTAATTTGTGTTTCATCCATTCTTTTTTATTATCTACACCACTCCTATGTTTTGGATCACCTATGGCACAACACACATGCTCATTTTCAATATTTTCTAAATTTAAATTTACATATTCATTCATGACTTTCCTCTTTTCTACATAAACACTAACTAATTCATAGAATAAAGTTCTTTATATCCATCATTCTTTTTTCTTTATTGGATGTCTTATAACTGTTTTCAAGTTATGAGTTTTACATCTTCTTGGATCACTTAAATAAATTTCATGATGAAATCTATTGTCTGTAATATCTAGTTCATAACCATTTTCTGTCATATATTTGTGCATTAACTTAATCGTTTCTGGCTCTTTATCATATGCTCCTATATGCATACACTGAACACAAACGCCTTCATCGTAACTTAAAAATTCTACTTTTGAAAAATCCTTTTTTTTCTTTTTGGTTGCCTCTGATATTGCCCAATCAAAATCCTTCTTTGTTACAAATTCTGGCACCCTAATAATAGAAATAAACTCAAATTTATCTTTACATTCATAATCTATACCATTTATATTACTTTCTTGCCACCAAAGTCCTTCAAGTGGTGGAACTACATATTCAAAATACCCATTTATCTTATATGCTCCATTATAGCTCATTTTTATGGTAAAGGCAATTGCGTACAAAAGACCTATCGAATCTTTATATTCACTATTTTCGTCATTAGGATTTCCCCTCCCTCTAACTGCAATATAATTTATTTTAGGAATTTTAACAATGTTGGGTTTATTCTTTGGCATATAAAATTCCTTATATTCCTTTTTATAATCAAAAGCCATTTTTACATTTTACCTTCCCTTCTAATCTTCTATTGCAATATAGATATGAATTTCTTGTTTTTGCATATTTTCTGAATTATTTTGGTATTCTTCAAAATCACATGTATATTTTCTTTTTAAATCCATATCCCATATTTCTTTCCAAGCTTGTCCTACTGATTTTTGAACATCTCCTATTATAATAAATCTAGCATATTTTCCAGATGGAACAACAATACTGTCTACTTCTTGCTTAGTTTCTCCCCTTAGAATAACTTCTGCTCCTGCCAAAAACATATAAGGTTTAGTATAATCTCCTTCATATTCTGTATATAATCCTATTGTTTTATTATTTACTTTATTTGGTATCTTTTCATAAATTCCATCTGCAAATAATTTTTGCCAAATCTTTCCTATATCTTGTATGTTCTTTTCATTTTGATTAGATGTTTTAATTTTAATTCCTTGGATCACCTTTTCTTTTAATTGTACAATTTCATATTTCATAATATTTACCTCCTAAAATAAAGTATATATCTTATAACTTGACAACAGCATGTCATATTAATTAAAAAAATATTAAATTCTACAAATAATTTTTTAAAGATTTTTCTAATTTATCCCTTATTATATTTTTTGCTTTAATTGGTGATACAACTTTCATATATTCTCCAAAAGATAAGATATAACCATATACCCATTCATTTTCTGGATATTCTATTTTTACAATAAAGTCTCCATTTTCCTTTTTAGTTATTTCTTTATCTTCAAATTCGTCATATACTCTATAAGCCATTTCTTTACTTATTTCTAATTCTAATGATATAGTTTTGAAATTAGTTTTTTCTTTTTTATTTTCTTTTGGTAATTCCCTTTCAAAATGTTCCTCTAATACTCTAATTTCCTTTATTCTAGCAACCTTGAATATTCTATAATCTTCTTTCAGTTTACAATAGCTTATTAAATACCAAGACTTATCTTTAAACCATATTTGCAATGGCTCCACAATTCTTCTTCTTTTTTCTCCATTAGAATTATAATAGGTAAATTCAATTAATTTTCTGTTTAGAATTGCCGATTTAATAATCTCAAATCTATTTTCTTGCGAATTGTCACTATTCCAATTTGAAAAATCTATTCTTATCCAATCATTCACTTCTTTATTAAATAGTATACTTAATCTTTCCAAAATATCCTTCTCGTCTTTTCCCCTTAATCTTTTCATTCCTTGCAGCGCAAACAAAATTTGATTTTGTTCTTCTTCAGAAAGAATTGTTTTATTTAACACATACTGATCTAAAATTCCTATCCCACCATCTTTACCTTTTATTGCATATACAGGTATATTTGCTCTACTCAAAGTCTCTATATCTCTATATATTGTTCTAGTAGACACTTCAAATCTCTCTGCTAATTCTTTTGCTGTAATTTTCTTCCTTTGCACTAGTATATATACTATTTCAAATAATCTATTATTTATTTGCATAATTCCTCCTGCAATTATTATATCACATAAATAAATATATCTTTCTGTCATATTAAAAAAATAGATAGATATTATTTTCTAATATCTATCATACTAATTTATAATTAGGCTATTTCTTATTCTCCAAAAACCTCAATATAATCTTTTTTAAACTTTTCAATTCCAGCATCAGTTAAAGGATGTTTTATACATTGTTCTATAACTTTATAAGGTACTGTTGCAATATCTGCACCAGCTAATGCACAATCAACTATATGTACTGGATTACGGACACTTGCACATATTATTTGTGTTTCTATATCATGTGCATTAAATATATCTGAAATAGTTCTTATTAATTCAATTCCTGGAGTTGCTATATCATCTAATCTTCCTAAAAATGGTGATACATATGTAGCTCCTGCTCTTGCAGCAAATAATGCTTGTGTTGAATTAAAAATAAGAGTTACATTAGTTTTTATTCCTTCTTTTGATAAAATTTTAACTGCTTTAAGACCTTCAGTTGTCATAGGAATCTTTACAACCATATTAGGATGTATTCCTGCAATTTCTCGTGCTTCATTTATCATGTCTTCAGCACTTACTGTTGTTGCCTTAACTTCACCACTTATTGCCCCATCTACAATAGATGTAATCTCTTTTATTACTTCTTTAAAGTCTCTCCCCTCTTTTGCTATTAATGATGGATTTGTAGTAACTCCACAAATAATCCCCATATCATTTGCCTTCTTAATTTCTTCAACATTTGCAGTATCAATAAAAAATTTCATAATTATACCTCACTAAACTTATTATTTTTTATATTATATCATACTTTTAAAATTAAATATATCTCTTTTTATAATATCATATACTTTATTTATTGGAAGTCCTACAACAGAAGTATAATTTCCTTCTATTTTTTCAATAAATACTGAAAACTCGCCTTGTATTGCATAAGCTCCTGCTTTATCTATTGCTTTTCCTGTGTTTATCCATTTTTCTATTTCTTCGTCTTCCATTTCTTTTAGATATACTTTTGTTGTCTCTGATGTTTTGTATTCTCTTATTTTTCCACTTTCTTCAATAATAATAGCAAGTCCTGTTATTACTCTATGAACTCTATCTCCTTGAATTAATTCTTTTATCATTTGTTTTGCATTTGCTTTATCTTTTGGTTTACCATATATTTTATCATCTTTTGAAACTATTGTATCTGCTCCTATTATTATTCTATTTCCTGTAGTATTTTCAAATACACTTTTTGCTTTTTGATAAGCAAGATTTTTTATTCTCTCTTCTAAAGTTACTCCTTCCTCTAAAGTCTCATTAATATTACTTGGTATTATGTCAAATTCTGGAATTATCAATTTCAATAGCTCTTTTCTTCTTGGTGAATTTGATGCAAGTATTATCTTCATTCCTAATTTTCTCCTTATCTAATTTATAATTATAAGGAGTATGCTTATCACATACTCCCATTTCTTAATTCATTTGTACTTTTCCTATTATACTATTTATATCTTCAATGTCATGCCTTCTCATGTAATTTTCTATTCCTTCTACTGCCTTTATACTTGTTTCAGGTTCTATAAAGTTTCCTGTACCTATTGAAACAGCAGTTGCACCTGCTAACATAAATTCTATTACATCTTCTCCTGTAACTATTCCTCCGAAGTCCTAATACTGGTATTTTTACTGCATTTGCAACTTGATAAACCATTCTTACTGCAACTGGTTTTACAGCAGGTCCTGAAAGACCTCCCATATTATTTGCAAGTATTGGTCTTTGCTTTTCTATATCTATTTTCATTCCAAGTAATGTATTTATTAATGAAACTCCATCTGCCCCTGCATCTTCCGCCCCTTTTGCAGGTGCTGTTATATCTGTTACATTTGGTGTTAATTTTACAATTAATGGTTTATCCAATACTTTTCTAACTTGTGAAGTTACTTCTTTTACCCCCTCATAAGATGTTCCAAAAGCCATACAACCAGCTTTAACATTTGGGCAAGATAAATTTAGTTCTACTCCATCTATGTCTAATGTATTTAATACTTTTGCAAGCTCTACATATTCTTCTATAGAACTCCCACAAGCATTTACTATTATCTTTGTATCAAATTTTTTAAGCCAAGGAAGATCATTATCCATAAAATATTCCACTCCTGGATTTTGAAGTCCTATTGAATTAAGCATTCCTGCTGCTACTTCACATACTCTTGGTGGTTTATTCCCAGGTCTTAGTTTTAAAGATGTTCCTTTTGTCACTATTCCTCCAAGTTTATTTAAGTCTATAAATTCACTAAATTCTCTACCATATCCAAATGTCCCTGATGCAACTGTTACTGGATTCTTCATTTCTATTCCAGCTAAATTTATTTTAGTATTCATCTACCATTCCTCCTATATTTCTACTACATTTGAATCAAATACTGGTCCTGCCTTACATACATGTGTATATACAGTTTCTTCTCCAGCATTTACTTTTACTGCGCACCCAAGGCATACACCTATTCCACATCCCATTCTTTCTTCTAGTGATATCTGACAAGGTATTTTAGTCTCTTTTGCAAGTGCTTGTACAGCTTTTAGCATTGGAAGTGGTCCACAAGCATATATTCCATCTATTTCTTCTTTTTCTATATCTTCTTTTAAGAAATTTATCGCAAAGCCTTTTTCTCCATAGCTTCCATCATCTGTTGTAAGTATTAATTTGTCAGATACTTTTTTGAATTCTTCTTCTAATACTACAAAATCTTTGTTTCTAAATCCTAAATACATATTTATTTTCGCTTGTTTTTTTGCTTCTTTTGCAAGCTCATATAATGGAAATGTTCCAATTCCACCACCTATTATTGCAATATTTTTCTTTCCTTCAAATTTAAATGTTCCCTGTCCAAGTGGTCCTAAAATGTCTACTTCTTCACCTTCTTTTCTTTTTGATAGGATTTCAGTTCCTTTTCCTTTTATTTGAAATATAAATTCTACTATGTTGCCCTCAACATTATATATACTTATTGGTCTTCTAAGTAATGGTTCTATTTCTTCTGTTACTCTTATTTCTAAAAATTGTCCTGGTTTTGCACCTTTTGCAATCTCTCCTGCTTCTACTGAAAATTTGAAGATATCTTCTTTTAGCTGTTCTTTTTTTACTAATTTGCATTTACTATGTATTGGCATTAATTTTTCCTCCTTATTTTTTTATACTCCCATTTAGTTCATCTCTCATACGAATAGCCTCAGCTCTAGTCGCTTTTCCAAATTCTTCTTCTTTAAATTTATCTTTCCACATATCTGATTTATATGCACAAATTAAACTTCTTGAAGCATTTACTATTCCTCCGAAGTCCTTGAGTATCAAATCCTAGAGCTATATCTTCTGCTTTACCTCCTTGTGCACCATATCCTGGTATTAAAAAGTATGCACTTGGCATTACCTTTCTAAGTTCTTCTAATTGTTTTGGATATGTAGCACCAACTACTGCTGATATACTGCTATATCCATATTTACCAATTAACTCTTTTCCCCATTCATTTACAAGTTTTGCAACCTTTACATATATTTTTTCTCCGATCTTCTGTCATTAAATCTTGTAATTCTCCTGAAGATTTATTTGAAGTTTTTACAAGTACGAATATACCTTTTCCGTAAGCTTTGCAGTCTTCTACAAATGGAAGTACTCCATCTGTTCCAAGATATGGATTTACAGTTACAAATTCCACATCAAATATGCTTTGATTTATTGCACCTATACTTGTTTTTCCAATAGCCGCATTTGAATATGCTTTAGCTGTTGTTCCAATATCTCCTCTTTTCATATCTGCAACAACTATCATTCCTTTTTCTTTTGCATATTTGCAAGTTTCTTCAAACGCTTTCATGCCAGGTATTCCAAACATTTCATAAAATGCTATTTGTGGTTTAACTGCTGGAATTATATCACAAACTGAATCTATTAATTCTTTATTAAATTCTATTATAGCTTTTGCTACTCCTTCTAAATCTTGTGAATATTTAGATTTTATACATTCTGGAATTATATCATATCTTGGATCTAAACCGATTACAGTTGGGTTATTCATTTCTTTTATTTTATCTATTAATTTATCTATTGCATTTTCCATTATTATTAATCTTTCCTTTCTTACTTAATACCCCATATAATTTTTGCAAAGAGTCAGTATAACACTATGCAAAATTTATAAAAAAACTAAGGTATATTTATTGTACTTATAGGATTTCTTATATAAATTCTAACAGCACAATATTCTGATTATCTCTCAAACTTTACTTCTCCATTTACTATTGTATATACAACTTGTCCTTTTAACTTCTTACCAATAAATGGTGTATTTTTTGATTTTGATACTATACTTTCTTCTGTATATATATATTCTTTTTCTGGATCAAATATTGTAAGGTCTGCCACTGCTCCTTTACTTATTTCTCCTCTATTTAATTTTAACAATTTTGCTGGATTATATGACATTAATTTTACCATATCTAAGAATGAAATTAATCCTTTATCTACTAATGCTGTAATTGTTGCTGCTAGAGCTGTTTCAAACCCAATTATTCCATTTGGAGCAGAACTTAAATCTTTTTCCTTTTCCTCTTTAGCATGTGGTGCATGATCTGTTATTATTGCATCTATTGTTCCATCTTGAAGCCCTTTTATTATTTCTTGTTTGTCTATTTCTCTTCTTAATGGTGGATTCATTTTTGCATTTGTTCCATTTTTTAATACTTCTTCTTCAGTAAAGAAGTAATAATGTGGACATGTTTCACAAGTTACCTTTACACCTCTCTTTTTAGCATCTCTTATCATATTCACTGAAGTTTTTGTGCTTATATGGCATATATGTGTATGTAAATCATTGGTTTCTGCAATTACTATGTCTCTTGAAGCCATAATTTCTTCTGCTTCTGGAAGTACTCCTTGTACCTTCAACTTTTCTGCAACTTCTCCTGCGTTTATTGCTCCAGCTGATACTGATTTTTCTTCACAATGCTCTGATACAAAACTTCCTAGACTATTTGTTTTTATCATAGCTTCCCTTATCATTTTTGCATTTTCTACTGGCATTCCATCATCTGAAAAGGCACAAGCTCCTGCTTTTAGCAATTCCTCAAAATCTACAAGTTCTTCTCCTTTTTCTCCTTTTGTTACACTTGCAAATGGTATTACATTACAAAGGTTTACTTCTTTCCCTTTTTGGATTATTTGTTTTAGTGTTTCCATATTGTCTGGTGTAGGCTTAGTATTTGGCATAGGACATATTGTTGTGAATCCTCCCTTTACTGCACTTCTTGAACCTGTTTCTATTGTTTCTTTATGTTCAAATCCTGGTTCTCTTAAATGGCAATGCATATCTATCATTCCTGGCATTATATATAATTTATCACAATTTAATATCCTATCTGCACTTTCTTCTATATTATTTTCAATTTTTGTAATTTTTCCGGTCTTCTACTAAAATATCCAATTTTTCATTTGTCTTACTTGCATAATCTAACACAATTCCATTTTTCAATAATAATTTCATATTTTTCCCTTTCTTAAGGCTTACAAAACCTTTTTAAGTTTTTGTTTATCATATCATTTATCTATATTTTTTTCAAGTACTAACTGCTTCAAAATTATATCTTCCGTAGCAGTTTAATGTCCTTTTTTCATATTTAATTTTTATATTTGAGTCTATTTTGTGTTATTTTAGTGAACTTTCTAGATTTTTCTTGACTTTGCTTGATATTTAAATTATTATATAAGTAATAATTTAAATATTTTTTAATTAAGAAAGAATATATAGGAGGTTAAATATGAGTAACTTGGTTTCATATTTATTTAAGACAAATGCATTTAAGGTATGCCCTGACAATAAACCTTTTTGGTATACTTCAGGAAAAATAGGTCCTTATTTCATTAATACTCATTTTCTTTATGGAAGTGAAGAAAGTGCTGTTAATTTTTTAAATTTTATTGATATAGAAAAAGATAATAAAATTGAATTGCCTAAGAAAGTTCTTGATAAAACGCTTGCACAATATAATAGCAATAGTATTTATAAAGAAGTTATTGATGAAATGATTTCTTTTATAAAATCACATATTAATATAGATGAAATCGACTATGTTTCAGGTGGAGAAAGAAGAGATTGGTTTTTCTCTAATGTAGTTTCTTATCTTTTAGAAAAACCTCACATTACTATTTTTAAGGATTTATCTACTGTTATAAGTACTCCTGATTTTGAAGAAACTAAAGTAATTTCAGAATTAAAAGGTAAAAAAGTTTTACATGTTGCAGATCTTGTCACAGCCGCTTCTAGCTATGTCAGAGCATGGATACCAGCTATTCAAAATCTTGGTAGTGAAATTGTGTGGAGTACAGTTGTTGTTGATAGAATGCAAGGTGGTAATGATAGATTAAAATCTCTTGGAATTGATGCTTATTCTTTAGTTCAGATTGCTCCAGATATGTTTAAAACAGCTCTTGATTTAGGAATTATTTCAGAAGATCAAAATATCATGCTAAACAAATTTTTCAAAGATCCTGATACAACTATGAAAGACTTTTTAATAGAACATCCAGAATTTTTAGAAAATGCATTAAAATCTGATGAAAAAACAGTAGTAAGAGCAAGGCTTTGTATTGAAGGAGACCTTTACGGTCTAAAAGAAAAATAAAAAGAAATACCGAATACTTTAAGAATTAAGTATTCGGTATTTTTTATTCATGCCATCCATTGATTTTCCCTCTTTTTATTGCTCCATATAAATTTGCTTTTAACATTGGTATATCTACATTTAAATCATGAATCAATTTTTTTATATCTTCTCTTTTTGACTTTCCGATCCATTGGACAATTTTTTGGCATTATCTCTATATTATTCTTTTTTATAAATTTCTTTATATCTTTTTCTGGCGCATAAATTAATGGTCTTATAAGTGTTACTTTTGATCTATCCATATAACTGACTGGTGCAAATGTATTCATATTTCCTGCATAAAAGAGATTAAGTAAAAAAGTTTCTAAAACATCATCTTCATTGTGTCCTAATGCTATTTTATTACATCCTTCTCGATTTACAACTGAATTTAATATCCCTCTTCTAATATTCGCACATAATGAACATGGATTTTTTTCTTTTCTTATATCAAATACTATCTCTTTTGAGTGACTTTCTTCTATTATTAATTTAACTTCTAGCTTTTCACAAGTTTTTTGTAATATACTTCTATCAAAAAACTCAAAACCTGGGTCTATACTTATTGCAATTAATTCAAATTTTTTAGGAAAGAAAATCTGTAAATTTCTAAATCCCATTAGCATAGCTGTTGAATCTTTTCCACCTGATAATGCTACTGCAATTTTATCTCCCTCTTCTATCATATTATAATCATTTATTGCTTTTCTCATATAACTTAATATTTGCTGCATATATTCCTCCTATAAAAATTCTTGTAAGATCTTTTTACTTACAAGAATTTTTACTCTACTTTATTTGTATCTCACTAATGTACCCATACTCATTTGTTATTATATTTATATTATAATTGTTCTTATTTTCTATATTGTTCATATAATTTGTCAATTTATATTGATCTCTCATTCCATTTACACTAACTTTTATCTCATTCGATATATTATTTGATATAACTGTTGATAATAAACTTTTAGTAGTGCTCCCATTCTGTTGTCCTTGGAATGGCCAGAATTTTGAATTAAAACTTTCTTTTAGTACATCATCTAAATTCTTCATTATTTCATTAGCAACTTCTTCCTCTTGCTTTTTTGCTTGTTCATATTTATCATTATCTCCTACTATTTGTTTTATAATATTACTTTTTTCAAACATTAGATATCCAACAGGAGTTGCATAAATTAATGGATTTTCATCTTCTCTTAATTCTAACTCAGCCATTTGACTTCTATTGACATCTTTAATCTTTGAATTTAATGCCTCTATCAATCTTTTTCTATATTGCTCATCTGTATCATTTAATATTACTGTATTTTGTGTTGTTAATGGATCTATATTAACTGTATCTAAGAAATTTTTATTCATATTTAGTGCATATTTATATGACATCTTCTCTTCCTTATTTCCCTGATTATTTTCTAAGTTCATTTCAAATGTCATATTTTCTCTCGCTGTATTCGTTTCTATATCTGAAAATGTTATATTTCCACTAATTACCCCTTTTATTCCACTTTCAAACATAGCATTAAGAGTTACTTCATAACCTATATTATTTTGAGTTTCTGTTTTTCCGAATTTTTATAACTATTATATCATTACGGCCTTCAACCTTTGGCTCTATAATTAAACCTGTATCTGTTGATTGTATATTTAATGTTAGTCTGTCTTTCACTATTATAGATAGTTTCCCTGTTTTATTTATTACAATTCTAAGGGCTTCCTCATCTGTATATTCTTTATTCTGAATCTCTTCTTGTCTTTGTTGTATTTCTTTTTTCATATTTTCAGATGTTATTTCACTTGATTTTAATTCTTCTAATATTTTTAAGATAATTACTGAAGTTTCTTTCTCATTTAAAATCATAGCATAATTCTCTTCATCAATTTTTAAAAAATTAGTTTCTTTTACATTTTCAAGCAACATCTTTTTTGAGTTTTCTAATATTCTTTTTATTTCTTGTTTTTGTTCTACTACTCTTAAAATTTCTTTATATTTATCTTCATCTTGTAAATTTTGATTTCTTACAGCTATATATTGTTTTACAATTAATTCAGATGTTATTCCATATATGTCTCCTATTTGCTTATATTCTATTGGAAATACTACATTATCTGAATAATTTAGTTTTACACTCTGCTCTACAGCTTTGTTTTGTTTATCTACTTTTCCTGAAAGTGTAATATTAAATCTATTTACAGTATTAAGATTAACAGCTTTAGACTCTTCTAATTCAGGAAATTCCACTTTTACAGATACTTTTCCTTTATTTTCATATGGTTTTTCATTTAATTTCTCTAAATAATTAATTACTCTATCACTCTTAATTTTTTCTACTGATTTACTAAATTCTGATATATATTTATAAAATAACTGTTCATCAGTTTTAAATATATCAGTCTTAAAATATGTATAAGCAAAGATTGAACTCCCTGTAATTAAAATCAATACAACTACTACAATAATTGTTATTAATAGTATCTTATTATTCCTCATATTTTTCATTCCCTTTTTAAAAAAATAAAGTTCTAGTTTTCTGCTAGAACCTTTGATTTTACTGGTTGCGGGGGTAAGACTCGAACTTACGACCTTTGGGTTATGAGCCCAACGAGCTGCCAACTGCTCCACCCCGCGATGTATTCAACTTCTATATTATATTCCTTTATTTTCAAAAAGTCAATACTTTGCTCTAAAGTTTTATCTTTCTTATTTATTATATGCTTTCTTGTTAAAAAAATTCCTTATTTTTCATTTTTTAATTTACTTATTACTTTTCCTGAGAAATATACGATTTCTGTTGATTTTCTATTTGCAAACTCTTTTCCTATTGCTTTTCCTCCAACTGTAAGTGCTGCTACAATTGCACTTATTACAAACTGTATATTCTCAGGCATCCCTAAATTTTGTGTTAGTTTCATTGAAACCATTGTACTAACAGCTCCACTAAGTACTCCACAAATATCTCCTATTACATCTGCACATACATTTGCAACTCTTGCGGAATTCTTTATTAATCTTAAAGAAGTTTTAGCTCCTTTTAATTTTTTAGTAGCTTTTGCATGAAACTCTTCCTCATTTGCAACAGTTACAGCTACTCCTATAATATCAAATACTATTCCTACACATATTACTAATACTAATACTATTATTGCTGGTATTATTTCTAATTTTGATACTCCATTTGTAGATATGTATGAAAAGCAAATGGATAATAGAAAAGTGGTTATAAACACTTGAATTATCCATTTTATATTACTATTTGATTTTTTATTTTTTACTTTTTCTTGTTCTCCTGACACTTATATAACACCTTTTTATCTAAATTTTATGTAAAAAAGATGGCAAAAGCCTAAGTAAATTTTACGGTTTAGGTCTAGTCGAATTTCTCTATTTTCTACTTAGCATTACTGCTATAGCTGTTTCCATTTAAAGAAAATAACTATACATATTAATTATAGTTACCAGATTGCCACTTAAATCCGTACCTTAATCCTTAGACTTCCATGCTACTCGATTATAGCAAACATTCTAGAAGTTTTCCTTGGCGCCGTTAACTATTGTTAGTCTTTTTTGCAACTGCAATTTCATAATAAACATAAACTAGAACTTAAATTTTTGGCCAAATAAATTATAAGTCTGATAAATATTAATCCCAATACATTCACTCAAGACAGACTACTCTATGTATTTTGTGTCTTGGCACTCACCATAGGTTATACTTAAAATTGATAATTTAAGCCTCCGCGAAATCAGGGGACTGTTATGTATGCCATTACATAATTCCCTAATTTCTTTACTCCCTGCTCACACACAAAACTGGCATTTCGCGCACGAACAAGAAACTTCATCGATTTGCCCTTTAGTGGATTTTTAGCCCCACCCTCGCAATAGCTAGTAGCGACTAGAATAATGCGCCATCGTTTAATATTATAACATATTATTAAAAATATTTCTAGTTTTTTCCTTAACTTTGAACATCATTATAAGATGCATTATTTGACATATCTATATTCTCTGATATTAAATCTTTTGAAAAATATCCTGCAACAAAACCTAATACAAATACTAATATAATTAATATTATTGTTCTTAGTTTTTCTTGACTTATATACATCTCTTTATCATATATCTTTACATGCTCTTGATGTTCTTTATTTTTGTTTTCTTCCATTCGGTATCTTCTCCTTCGTAAGAAATTATATTTTTTATTATACTATTTTTAAATCTTAAAATCAAGCTTTAATATCTTAATTCTTGACAACAATATTCGAGTTAATTTATAATTATTTTATAGTTTTTAGGAGGTTTTTATGAATATTGTTGTTGGAAAAAATAGTGGCTTTTGTGCAGGTGTAAAATATACTATTACAAAAACAGAAGAGGCATTAAAAAATTCTTCTAATGGTCTTGATTGCCTTGGAGAAATAATTCATAACAAACAGGTTATTAAAGATTTAGAAAGTAAAGGGCTTAGAATCATAGATTCAATAGATAAAGCAACTAATAAAGTAATAATTCGTGCTCATGGAATCAGCAAAGATATCTATAATCTAGCAGATAAAAAAAATATCCATCTTATAGACTTAACTTGTCCAAATGTATTAAAAATTCATAAACAAGTAGAAGATTTCTCAAATAAAAACTATTTTATATTTTTGTTTGGTGTAAAAAAACATCCAGAAACTATTGGAACAATTAGTTTCTGTGGAATTAACTCTTGTATTATAGAATGCAAAAATGACTTAGAAAATGCATTAGATCACTTATATAAAAGTGGTTTAAAAAATGTATTGATTATATCTCAAACAACATTTAGTATTAGCCTTTTTGATGAAATGTCTAAGCTTATAACTTCTACTTTAGATTCTTCTTATAACATTAAAATTGCAAATACTATATGTAATGCAACGAACCTTAGACAACATGAAGCAGAAGAAATTGCTAAAATTGTTGATTTAATGATAATTATTGGCGGAAAAAATAGCTCTAATACTAAAAAATTATATGAAGTATCTTCTAAACATTGCAAAAATGTTTTAAGTATTGAAACAAAAGAAGATTTAAATATTGACTTAATAAAAAATTTTGAGAATATAGGAATTATGGCTGGTGCTTCTACACCTCGGATATATTATTGAAGATGTTTATAAAACCTGTTCTACTATACAAAAATAAATTTCTTTATTGCTTCATACTTAGCTTCTCCTATGCCTGGAACATTTTTAAGTTCTTCTGTATTTTTAAATTTTCCATTACTTTTTCTATATTCAACTATTTTTAATGCAGTAGAACTTCCAATGCCAGGAAGTTGTTCCAATAGATCTGTACCAGCAGTATTTATATTAATATATAATCTACTTAATGTATCTTGTTTACTATTTACTATTTGCCACCCCGATTCACTTGTTACTATATTCTCCTCCTTTTTTTCTTCCATGTTTTCAGACTTTTCTTCTTTACTAGGTATATATATTTTTTGTCCATCTTCTATTTTATATGCTAAATTTACCCATTCTAAATCTGCTTCTTCTGTTACTCCTCCTGCAGCTTCTATTACATCATTTACTCTCGCATTTTCTTTAACTTCTACTATCCCCTGATTCTTCACAGCACCCGTTACATGCACTACTATCTTTATTTCTTCTTTAGTATCTTCTTCAATCTCTTCATTTACTTCCACATCATTACTTACTCCTACATAATTATATACTTCCTTCGTACTGTTTATATAATAATATCCAATTACTATTATAACAATTGCACCTATTGCCATTACTATTATTTTTTGTTTTTGATTCAACATGTCCATTTGTTTTCCTCCTTAACTTTTTTATATTTTTTTAAACAAAGCATTGATATTTTTCTCTAATCCATGATATATTAATATATTATGAAAAAGAAATTATTATATATTTTTTTAACAATAATTGTATTCTTTACATTCTTTAGCGAATGTTTTGCAAGTGAAATTTTAGAAAATACTCAAGTTACTTATGAGTCTGAATTAGGAAGTCCAAATATATATGATTTAAACATTGCTTCCGACTGCATACTAATGGTTGAAAAAGAAACTGGAGATATATTGTATGAAAAAAATGCTAAGGCTAAAATGTATCCAGCAAGTACAACAAAAATATTAACTGCTATTTTAGTTTTAGAAAATTGTGATTTAACTGAAACTGCCAAAGTAAGTTCAATTGCATTAAAAGCTGTTCCACCTACATATACTACAGCTGCACTTCAAGTAGGAGAAGAACTTAAAGTAGAAGATTTATTATATGCTCTGCTTATTCCTTCTGCAAACGATGCTGCAAATGTCTTAGCCGAGCATGTTGCTGGTTCTATCTCTGGTTTTGCTGATATGATGAATGAAAAAGCTAAAGAATTAGGTTGTATGGATTCTCACTTTACAAATCCTAGTGGTGTTCACGATAAAGACTTATATACAACAGCTTATGATTTATCTATTATGGCAAGATATGCTATGAAATTTGAGAAATTTAGAGAAATCGTTTCAACAGTGCATTATACTTTGCCTAGTACAGAAGCCTATCCAAAAGAAGATAGAAAATTTACTATTTCTAATGCACTAATGAACCCTAGTTATAAAAATTATTATTATGAACATGCTATTGGAATAAAAACTGGATATACAAATCCTGCTAAAGATTGTTTAGTTGCAGGAGCAAAAAAAGATGATGTTGAATTTATAATTGTTGTACTTGGTGATGGTTACCTTGAAAATGGTCTTAGAGAAAAATATCTAGATTGTAAAACTCTATTTGACTTTGCTTTTGACAATTATACTACAAAGTACAAAGAATTGCAAGAAAAAAGACAAGCAGAAGAACAAGAAAAACTTCGAATAATTGCTTTAGAAAAAGAAAAGCAAGAAAAAAAGTTAAACAAAAAAACTGATTCTAGTTTTCTTAGAGGACTTTCCAAGATAATTGCTGTTATAGCAATATTACTTGCTGTTAGATTCTTATTTAAAAAAACTAAGAAAAAGAAAAATAGATATAAGTTTGGGAAAAAGAGAAAAACAAAAAAAGTAAAAAGAAAAGCAAAACATTAAAAAAATACTTTGGCACAGCAGTGCTAAAGTATTTTTTATTTACAATATTATCTTTAATAATAAATTATTTTCATACATCATTTTACACAAAAAAGATGTATCAATTTCTTTTACAATATCACTTTCCTTCATCATAGGAGCAATCAAACTTATTACTGCAAGTATTGCATATGTTAATACTACTCCTTCTAATATTCCATATATTGTTCCTCCGAGCTTTATTAAATTGCTTTATTACTGGAATCTTCTCAATAATATTGGAGAATAATCTTAAAATTATCATAAAGGCTCTTGCAACTATAAATAAACCAATCCAAGTTCCAACTCTTACAGTAGTTATTGCAATAGAACTTGCTATATACTCTGCACCACTTGCTTTTATCCCTTCTGTATAATCATCTATATAGTCTTGTAGGAATTCTGCTACATTTTCTTCTTTATTTTCTTTTTCTTCTTCTTGATCTCCAGAATATATCTTTCCTTGTATACTAGTTTGAAGATTATTTACTATATCTGTATTATTAATTATATAATTTGATATTGGTGTATATAAAACAAGTGCAATTACTAATGAAGCAACAAACCCGATTATCTTTATTGCAACTTTTGCCAATCCTCTCATATATCCTAAAAATATACATAAAAGCATAATTGCTATAATTATAATATCTGCTATCATATTTCCTCCCTTTTAGAATGTAATTATTTTTATCCTGTCCCTATATACAATTCCAGCAATTGATGTTCCTATTACTACATCTTTTATTTCATGTGCTGATATATATCTTTTCTCAAGCCAACCATTTAAATTTATAAAATGTACTTCTGTGCCTAAATTTATGGCTGTAATCTGTTCATAACATACCAATTTCTTTATTAAACTTCCAACTTCATAATTTGTCTCTGTTTTTGTAGATATATTTGTTAACACTACATTTGTCTTTGAACTAAATAATCCACTAGATACTTCTTCTGCTCTTACTACATGTAATCTTAAATCTATGTCAGAAAATTGTGTACTATTGTTAAATTCTATCAGTGTCTTCTCCTCATCATTTTCTATGATATGTATTGAATCATTATATATACATACTAATTGTCCTTTTTCTTGATATTTTATATCTGTTATTATTTTATTTGTATCTGCACTATACTTATAGACTACTGAATTTGTTGTGTCTCCTGTACTCGCTTTTTCAATTTCTATTATTTTTACACTTGATTCTGCAATAGCTCCATTAATATTTACTTCTGCAATAGCTAAATATTTTCCATTCAATGATACATCTGAATCTATAGCTATTGTTGAAGCTAAATATGTCTTAAATAATTCCTTTCCACTTTTATCAAATGTTGATATTACACTCTTAAAACTTGATCCTTTTGTTATAACAGAAGTAATTCCTGTTTTGCTAACATTTATTTTACTTACATTTCCTTCTATTTTATTTTCCCATTGTATTTTTCCGTTCCGATACTAAATATATTTTTTGTCCATCTGTTTCTGCTATTGCAAGATAATTACCATTTTTAGCAAATATTGGATGACTTATAGCTATTTCTAACTCGTTTATCTTAGTTCCATAATTATTATATACTTCTAATTTCCCATTACAAAGTATTACAATATATTTGTCATAAGCATATATATATTGTGTTTTATCTGCATCTATTGCAATAGTTGCAACATCTTCTTCACTTATTTCCTTTTTTAATATATTTATATTTATCCATTCTCTTGCTTCTTCATTTACCATATATGTAATTGTAATTCCAATAGTAAATAATCCTATTATTATTGCTACTATAATTAACATCTTATTCTTTAATGACATTTTTCCTTTGAATTCTAGAACTTTCATAAATAATCCTTTCATTTTACCTTTTGTATACTAATTTTATAATATTTTATAAATTAATACAAGATTATTTACATTTTAATATTAAAATTAACTGTATAAGTCCTAAAAATCCAAATATTGGATATATATGATTAACTAAGTTTGAAAATCCTAAAAATGAAATAAATATTGACATACAACATATTATAGCATTATTCCTTTTGTATTGTATTTTATTTTTTGATACATTATTTAAAAATCCAAATCCAGAAGATACTGCTGTTGTGACTATTGCACCAAGTATTATTACTCCATATAAATATCTATATACTGATCCAAAAGTTCCGACTTGCAAAAACTGCTGGTAATTCTATTTTACTTATATCTGTATTTATATTATTTATCATTATAAATATAATGCTTGCAAGCAAAATGATAATAATAGTTGTAGAAATTGCAACTTTTATTATATCCTTTTTATCTCTTATATATTTTTTCATCGGTATCAACATTGAAATCAATGTTATAGAATTATAACTTGCATAAAGTACTGCTTTTGGAAGCCATGCATTAGAAGTTATAAGTTGCTCAATTGTTTCAACCCCACTAGATATATCTTTAACCATAAAAATACTTAGCAATATTATTATAACTGGTATTAAAATTGTATTAAGTCCTATTATTCCTTTTGTATTTTTACTTAATACAAAATAATTTAAACAAGCAATTAGTATACTTGTATAAATTTCATTTATACCAAATTCCTGTTTAAAATATGCAGTAAATCCTGCACACATTACAAAAAATGTTATTAATAAAAAAATATTTATTATAGTAATTAATACTTTTTCTATACTTATATTTTTATACTTTTTAATTATTACTTTCTTTAATAATTCATCATAATTATTTATTTCATATTCTCTAATTATCTTTAATGATTTATATATAGTATACCCAATTAAAAAAGATGATATAATTATTCCTATTATACCATTTTTTCCATAAACAAAAAAGAATGTGTAGATTTCTTTTCCTGATGCAAATCCTGCACCTATTATTATTCCTATTATCACAAAAATACAACTTAATATCTTCATAAAAAAACTCCTCATAATATTCTATGAGAAGTTTTTATTTTTATTTATATTTTATTTTTTTCTTCTTCTTAGTTGCCATACAACTATTCCAACAAGTACTATTAAAACAGGTAAACCAAATATAATAGCTTTTATTACTTTATCTTGTGTTTCTGTTGCTGTATAATAAGTTGTCTCTACATTTTTTCTAACAGTTATTGCATCTTCTTTTTCTGATACATATGCTACTGAATTTAATACTAAATCTAAATTATTATAAAAATATACTGCAGATATTATTTGTTGTCCTATTGGTATTTGTTGATCTGTGGCAAATAAATTATTTGCATAAATAACTAATTTAGATATTTTTTCTTCTTCTATAGTTTTCTCAAGAAGTGCTCCAACTACTTGTTTTCCTATTTCTTCCCCTTCTACTGGTGCAGCATTTGGTATTGATAAATCTCTTCTATAAAAAGACTTTTCTCCTGTTGTAAGTATATCTGTTTTTACAACTCCTAATTCTGAAAGCTTATCACTATCTACAAATTTTAATTTTCCTGTGTCAAGAAGCATTACTGTTCCTTCTTGTGCAAGATCTCCTACTAAAGTAGAATTCTCTATAATAGGTAAAATTAAATCTGGTGTTTGCATTACCATTTTAGATGGGTCTTGTTCAATTACTATTCCATCTTTTTCTATTGCTACTCCATACATATCTAATATCTTATTTATATTTGGAAAATCTTCTTGAGCAATAAGAGTATCATTCATCCAAAGAATGTTTCCACCTCTATTTATATACTCTTTTATTTTTTCCGCTTCTACTTCTGTAAAATCTTTATTAGGTGTAGAAATTATAAGTGTAGAACAATCATCAGGAATTTTCTCGCTCACAAGTAAATCTAAGCTTTTTAATACATAATTCTCAAGTTCTAGATATGTATTCATTGACATTAATTGAGTTTCTTTTGTATATTCTCCATGTCCTGTTAAAATATATATTGGTGTTGCTTCTCCAATTGATGATACCGCAATTATGCTATTTGTAAGTCTTTGTTCGGTTATATCAATAGAATTTCCTGTATTGTAATCATAAGTAAATAAATCATAATAAGTTAACAACTTATGTTTGTCTCCACATACTATTAATATACTATTTGAATTCTTTGCTACTTCATATTTAGATACTAAGTCAAGTCTCTCACTTGTTGACACTACCGATACTTCTATATTTTCATTGACTCTTGCATATTGTTTTGTTAAATCTACTATACTAGTATTCTCTTCAACATCAAATAAATATATTTTTATTTTATCTGTATCAGGTATTTTTGACACCTCTGTTTTAGATTCATCTGTTAAAGTATATAACTTTTCTTTTGTTAAATCTATATCCTGTGGATCCCATGCGTTCACTCCTATATTAATTCCAACAAATATTGCTATAATTATTGCAATAAGTAAGATTGTAAGAGTTGTTTCTCTTAACCATTTTAGTTTTAAGATTTCTAATATTTTTCTTAATTTTTTCACTTTAAATTTCTCACCCCTTTATTTTAAGTTCTTTCTTCTTTGCATTATAATTATTGTAAGTACTATAAACATTAGTGTTTGTAATAATAAAGTAATAGTTTCTCCAACTGCTATCATACCTTCTGGAAATTTTTGGAACAGGTTAATTGGTGATAGTATAAAAAGACTACTAGATAAGTTTGGTATAAACCAACTTACAAGTAAAAGGACTATTGTTGCCACACCTGCAATTATCTGGTTTTCTGTTAAACTTGATATAAACATTCCAAATGATATATAAGACATCGAAAGTAATATAAATCCTATTAATGTAGTTATCGTTGTAGATACACCTGTAATTTCTCCAGCAAAGAAACAAAGTATAGCATAATACATTAATGAAAATACTTCAGTAATTAAAATTACAACTAATGCAGCTAAAAATTTTCCAATTACAATTCCTGTAATACTTCTTGAAGATGTAAGTAAAAGTGTTTCAGTTCCATTTTTTCTTTCTCCCGCAAACATTCCCATTGTAAGAAGAGCAACTGTAAATGTTAATAATTCAGTAGTATAATAAAATAAACTTGAATACTCAACACTTCCATACTGGAATGTATATAGATAAAAGAAAAAACTAGACATAAGTAAAAATGCACCTATAAATACATATCCTATTGGAGATAAAAAGTATGTTTTAACTTCCTTTTTTATTATTGCCCACATTATTTATCCCCTCCTTCTTTTTTCTTAAGCTTTTCTTGTTTACTCTTTTCTTTTCTCTCTCTCTTTTCTTTCTTTATTTCTTCTTTTGTCTTAGGTTTTTCATTTTTTTGATTATCTATTAAATTTATAAAAGCCTCTTCAAGTGTAGTTTCTGCTTTTTTTAGTTCAAATATAGTTATTCCATTTTTTGCAAATAGTGAAAATACATCTTTTCTCATATCCTTTTCACCTTTTGATGAAATACTATATTGTTTTGTTCCATCAGGAAGATTTTTTAATAATTTCAATTCTTGTATATTTTGCATTTCTTTTACAGTTTCTTCTATTTTATTTTCTGGATCTTCAACTGTAACAATTAACACATTTCCACTATTAGTTTTATTTTCAAGATTTTCAGGAGTATCTATTGCAACTACTTTACCTTTATTTATAATAATTACCTTTTGGCAAATTTGACTTACCTCAGATAGTATATGTGAACTTAATATTACGGTATGATCTTTACCTAAAGATTTTATCAAACTCCTTATTTGAGTAACTTGTTTAGGATCAAGTCCTACTGTTGGTTCATCTAAAATTAAAACCTTTGGATTCCCTACAAGTGCACCAGCTAAGCTAACTCTTTGTTTAAATCCTCTAGAAAGATTTCTTATTAGTTTATTTTGTACTTCTTCTATACCTACTGCTTTTAAAACTCTTTCTATTTCTGCTTTCTTTTCTTTCTTTGAAACACCTTTTAGTTCTGACATGTATCCTACAAATTCTTTAGGTGTTAATTCATTATATAAAGGTGTTGTTTCTGGCATATATCCAATCTCTCTTTTAGCTTTCTTAGCTTTTTTACTAACATTATAACCATTTATTTCAACATGTCCGCTAGTTGGTTCTATAAAACCTGTAATCATACTCATTGTTGTAGTTTTTCCGGCACCATTTGGTCCCAAAAATCCAACAATTTCTCCTTCTTCTATTTTGAAGCTCATGTTGTCAACAGCAGTATAATTACCATATTTTTTAGTAATGTTCTCTACTTTAATCAACGATTTTTCCTCCTTTTATCATAATCGTTATAATCTTATCACTTATAAAAATGTATTTCAATATTTTCACACAAAATTTACATTTTCTTTACGGAAACCATAATTTGATCGATTTATATATTTTTTGTAAAATGCATTGACAATATATACTTTTTATGATATTATATTTAAGCATTAAATTTGGGTCAGTAGCTCAGTTGGATAGAGCACAGGCCTTCTAAGCCTGGGGTCGGGGGTTCGAATCCCTCCTGGCTCACCAAAACCTCATTATACGAACCCTCGTGTAATGGCATAAAGGAAAAACATCTCATTTTACATTATTGTATTTTGAGATGTTTTTATATTTTATTCATTCTAAAATTCATAATTCTAAATCACTATCATAAAATTCAATTTCATCTGGTGGCATTGTGATTTCTAATAACTTTCCTGTTCCAACTTCATAACTTCTATCCTGAACTTGGGTTAATTTCAAATAATCTTCCTCATTCTTTTTCTTATATACTGGATTGTCAACAAAGGCTTTATCATTTACATTAATATATCCTAAAATGAATTCTGGACTTAGTATAAAACCTCTTTGACTATCTTCTATCCAAACTGGTAATCCTCCTTTACCAGTTAATTTAGAAAGTGCTATCATAACTAAATATTTTCTATCCCAATGTAGCCAACTTCTAAATTTATCAAAAAGTAATTTATCTTTTTGAGTTACTAATTCAGCTGTATAACACATTTCTGGATAATCACATTGTAATCCAGATTTCAAAATTTCTTCTGCATCATCTTGTGTTATAGTTCCATGTAAATATAAAATTTAAATCACTTTGAGCATTAAAAATTGAATAAATTTTATCTACAAATTCTTGCCCAAAATATTCTTTTTCTTTATCCTTATCAAACATATATTTCTCCATACTTTAAATTTAATATTTACTTATTACTCTTTCTAAATACTATTGGTTATAGTTTTTCTATCCAATTTGAGCTACCATATAGCACTCTTTCTACATTTACTATTTTTTCTTTCTCATTGATTCTATAAAAAGCAATATAATTCTTTATGATTAATTTTCTAATATTATCACTACCTATTATTTCCTTATCAATAATGGAAAATTTCTGTGGACAGTGTTCTAAACTTTTAAGCTCTTTTTCTATTAAATTTGCATATTTTTCAGCAATTGATGGTTCTAATAATTCATCTTTTATATATCTAACTATATTTTTAATATCATTTTTTGCTTTTATAGATAATTGTATTTTATATTTGTCCAATAATATGTCCTCCTGTTTAATTTGCTAATATTTCTTTAACTTCTGCAAAGGCTTCATCTATGCCACATACATTTCCATTATCTGTATCTTGTATTCCTTCTTTTACTTTTTTCTTTAAATCTTCTTTGTTCTTTATAATTAATTCCTTTGGAGCATTGCTAATAATATATGAAAACTTAAGATATTCTACATAGTCAATAACTTTATTAGAAAGTTCCTCAGGTAAATCTTCAATAACATTGTATAACTCTTGTTTTTGATTAGTCATAATCATATCTCCTTATTTTATAAGTTTTGTTTACATTTATATTATACCACATCTTATTCAAATATTAAATTATTTTAATTAAAATTTTTATGCAAGGTTTAATTGTGGTTGATTTTACAAAAAGTCAAGGTTCGTATTTGCAAAGTTGTGGTTCACCATATAAGCCTTATACGAACCCTCGTGTAATGGCATAAAGGAAAAACATCTCAATTTACATTATTATATTTTGATATAACTTGTATTGCTAATGGCACATTCTTTTACATTGTCTTTGTGTCCAATTTTTATTTTGATTGCTGCAATTTTGATTTCTTTGTTGTTTTCTTGTACCATCGCAATTTTGATTTATACAATTATTATTTATGCATTTTTCTGTCATAATACAATTTTCTTTTACACAATTCTCGTTATATACACAATTATTATTGCAATTAACATTATTTCTTCTTGAATCTTCTTGCATACTTGAATTAGCTAATACTACACTAGATAATATAACTATTAGTAAAACAACTCCTAATATTATTTTCTTTATCATAAACTCACCTCGCTTTTTATTTTATATTTACTTTACTATAATTTATAATAAAATATGTCTAAATACATAATAAAGAAAGATAAATTTTTGTTACAATTATATAATAAAAAACAGATAAATTCAACTTACTATCATCCCATTATATATTGTAAGTTATTGTTATAAATAAAAATCTTACTCATTCTATAAAATTATTCATATACTTAAACAATTTGCTCTTCCATATCTCTATATAGTTTTGTCATTTTGTTTTTTTACATGTATATTAATTCCTTAAACTTTAGTTACATCGATATTAACCTATCAAAAAATGATAGCCATTTTACAAACAAATGTAAAACAGCCATCATTCTGCGACCTCAGTTAAACACCACTATCAAGATAACTACAATAGCTATCAGTGAAAGTAGCGCCTCTGCGGCCATTCTGGACATTCCAGTTGTCATGAACAAGTCCAAGACCATTTCGCGTACAAAAATCATTATCGGTCTTGCAATAGCCCTGCACAACCGCCAAAGCGTATAGCAAATAATTAAGACAATAATTAATGCCATCCACATTTGTTTGTCCTCCTTTCTAAAGAAGTTTTTACTAATACACTTATATTATACCATAATTTTGTCCTTTTGTAAATTAATTAGTATACTACTTCTACATTTACTTCACCAATAATTTCGTTTATTAGTTGCACATCAAATACTAATTTCTCCTCTTTAAATGGATTTTCATTTATAAAAATATTCTTTTCTTTATATTTGTCTAAATATTCTTTATTTTTTGTAAAAATAACTTTTCTTTTACCCTTGCCATATTTAAATAATCCTTCTATTCCTTCTTCATCAAATATATCTATACTTATATTCATACTTATTGCATATTCATATACTTTCTCAAATAGTTCTTCAAACTCTTCGCTATCTGAATATATATCAATACTTTCATATGGAATAAATCTAATATTTCTTTTTTCTCTTTTTAATATATTAAATTCATTTACTCTATCTATACAAATTATATTTTCTTCGTTATTTATTTTTTTGATAATCTCAATCTCAATTTGCATTTGATTTTGTTTAATTATTCTATTTATGATCTCTAGAATTAGCTTATTTACGCCTAGCATAGTATCATCTATATTAATTTTAATACTACTATTACTTTTTATTGCAATTATCGCTAAATTCAAGACAATATATGGGTTTCCATTGCAATATATTGTAAATTGTTTATTTTCTTTTTTTATGTCTATTTCTTTATATTCTTCTATTATTCGTATAAATTTAGATACTTCTACATTTAATTTACAATATTTAAAATCTATTTCTCTTAAAATTTCTATTTTTTCTGACGAATTCTTTATCTCTTTTTGTATGCTACTTAACATTGCATTACACAAGTTTTTTTCCATTTCAATCTCCATTCAATCTAGTTTCTCTAATCAATTAATACTAGTTTTTTACAAATTATTTTATCTTTCCCTTCTTGAATTTCCAACACTTGCAATAGCCTTATTTATTTCCTCAATTTCTTCTTTAGAATATCTTTCATTTTCTTCGTCTATTTCAAAATATCTTTTTATACTTTCTCCCCAACCCTTACTATGCACTATTTTAGTAGCGTCTTCATTTTCTGCAAGTTCTCTTAGAGCAGTTCTATTTATGGCACCATTGACTATTACATTATCTATGTTCTTAAAAAATTCTTCTATTTCCATTATGTATGTTGCACTTCCGTAAGCATTTACTTTCTTTCCTCGTCTCTTTTCATGCATTCTTTCTATAACAACACTACTTAAATTTGGCATCAAGAAAACTCTATGCCCATCTACAATTTCTTTTCCCTTTGGAAGAAATTTCTTAGAATAGTCTTTGTCTAGTAAAGAGATTAGCTTCCATCTTGCATGTGGATCAGTTATAAACTCTTTTGATTTAACTCCACTTCTTCTTCTCCTTTTACTCTCTGTTTGTTTGCTTTCTCCTCTATAACTTTCTCCCCCTTCCAACAATTGTATTAGCTCTTCTCTTATCCTGTATTCTTCTTCACTTTCTCCATCAAAAGTACTATAAATTAAATCTAATTTTTCTTCATAATGTAGATTTCCATTTCTTATTACATCTCTAATTTCATGGATTTGTATTATTTCTTTACCATACAGTCTTTTTAAATCTGTTGGTTTTATATCTCCTTTTGATAACATATTTTTTAAGTCTACACCCCAATCAGCTGCAACTTCAAGAGTTATTATTCCAAATTGGTATAGTCTTTCTAATATTTCACTACTTAAATTGTCTTCAAATGAATTTATTAACTCCAAAGAATTTCTTTGAACTTCTTCTTCACTTTTTCCATCTATCTTTAGCACTTTATAAAGATAAGCCATTCTACTAAACTCTTCTATGCCTTTTGAAAGATTATCCTCATCTCCATTTTGCATTTCAATACATAATTTATTTATACTATCAAAAACATCTATCCCACTTAAAAGATCTCTATCCTTTATTTGTTCAATATGTTCTATACCAATTATTCTTCTCTCAAAAAGACTTAGAATCCCATCTGATGTTAATAATTTCTTTTCTAATATAAGCGAAAACAATTCTATTGAACAATTTCCTCTTATATATAATGAAACTTCTACATCACTATTTGGAATAATATTATTTGCTATTAAGAAAGCTAGATTATCTTCTGAAGCTTCTATAATTCTTGCAAAATCATTTTCATCAAGCCAAATAAATCCGGCAACATTTATATCTACACTATTAAATGTTTCCTCTCCTGATAAAAGCCTTTTCTTTGTCTCTTCTATTTCAATTGTTCTTATATATCTTACTTTTCTTTCTACTTCTCCTGTATTTGGGTCTTTTTCCTCTTCAATTACAAATCTCTCTTTATCCTTTTTTAAACTTTCTTTTGAATATTCTTCTATAATACCATTTATACTAGCAATGTTATTTACAACCGTTCCTTCTTGTATTAAGTCAAATAATTTTTCTAATATTAGTTTTATTATACCTAAGCTTTCCGAATTATCTTTTTCTTTATTATCATTACCATTCTTTGTTTTTACTCTTATCTCCCTATTTTCATCATTTTCTAATATATCAATAAATCTAAAGGCAGCTAAAAGAAGTAATTTATCAATATCTATATATTGGCAACAGCTTCTTATTTGATTAGCCATATTTCTTTTATATGCAGGATAATTTTTTATATCTTGATTTATTTCTTCTGGTAATTCTTTATCCCCAAATAAAGCTTCTTTATCAATTTCTGGATGAGCTTCTGAGTATTCGTTAGTAGCATTCCAAGCTATTTGACTTGTAATACTTTTACCTACCTCTGGATTTTTACATACTATATCTAGTATATCAATTAGATTTAAATTTTGAACTACATTTTCAAGTCCTATAGCTTTTTCTACTTTTGCTAATTTTTCTGACTTAGCTTTCCCAGGTTTAAATAGTGACTCTAATCTTCTTCCACTTTTGATACACTTTACTAGTTCTAAAGAATTAATAACTTTGATTCCATTTGCAAAATTAGTTTCTGAATCATATTCTTGAATAATTACTTCAAACTCTTCCTTTCCTAAAAGCTTAATTCCTCTTTTTACATATTGTTCTAATACTTCTAATTCAAATTTATCAATTCTTCCGCGATTTCTTTCAATCTGTGCTTGACAATTATATACTGACAAAATAACTAAAGCAGATTTATCTATTTCATTTTCAAACAACTTCAAAACTGCTCTTACAGCTTGTACATTTCTTTCATACAAGTCTAATTCATCCTTGCTTTCTATACGATTTCTTCTATTCATCTTTTGTAGTAGTTCCATTGCCTCTATATTACCTCTTAAAATAATCTTTATGTCTTCGCCTGATAAACTTACACCTACATGATCTAATATTTCATCTAATTTTCTTTCATTTAACCTTGCCATTATAACCTCCAATATTTTCCATAACTTTAATTTTATCATTTTTTATATTATTTTTCAAGCATTATGTTAACATTTGCATATATTTATCTTTTTCATCATATATATTTTTTAAGGAGTAAGTATGTTAAATATTCTTTGGCCTATTTTTATAATAATTTCATACATATATAGTTGTTTTTCTGGAAATATAGAAAACATTAATAATAGTATCTTTGAATCCTGTAAAACCGCAGTTGAACTTACTATTACTTTTTTAGGAACAATTACTCTTTGGTCTGGCATTATGCAAATTGCAAAAGATAGCTCTCTTTCACAAAAACTGACTCATCTTCTAAATCCTATTATTCATTTCTTGTTTCCAGAAATAAATAAAAAAGATAAAGTTTATGAAGAAATCTCTTTAAATATTATTGCAAATATATTAGGACTTGGAAATGCAGCCACACCTTTAGGACTTAAAGCTATGAAATCTTTGTCAGATAAAAATAGCTCAAAAACTACTCTTAGTAATTCCATGGCAATGTTAATCTTACTTAATACAGCCTCTCTCCAGATTATTCCAACAACAGTTATTGCTATTAGGACTTCTCTTGGTTCAGCAGAACCTACAAAAATAGTATTCCCTGTATGGATATCAACTATTTTTGCTGCTTTTGCAGGAGTATTAGCTGTAAAATTCTTTATCAAAATTGGAAAATAGAGGTGATAAATATGCAAATAATAAATTATATATCATTAATAGCAGTTCCTTTTGTAATCTTTTTTATAGTCTCTTATGCGTTCTCTGAAAAAGTAAAAGTATTTGATAGTTTTTTAGTTGGTTGCAAAGAAGGTATAAATACAGTTACAAATATTTTTCCAACACTAATAGCATTATTTCTAGCAATTTCTGCATTAAGATCTTCTGGAATTCTAGATCTTCTGACTAATTTACTTAGTCCAATACTTAACTTCTTGAAGATTCCATCAGAAATCCTTCCTCTAGTCTTAGTTCGTCCAATATCTGGTAGTGCCTCAACTGCTGTTGCACTAGATATAATGAAAAATTTTGGAGTAGATACTTCTATACGGATTAATTGCTTCAACCATAATGGGTTCTACTGAGACAACTTTATATATAATAGCAATATACACAAGTGTTGTGGGAATAAAGAAAACAAGATTTGTTCTTGCCTGTGCACTTATTGCAGATTTAGTTCGGAATGCTTACCTCTGTCGTCTTTTGTCGTTTTTTGTCATAGTATTTTTCTTGACTTTTTGCCATATATGGCGTATTATTATATTAATGATTAATTTCAAATTAATTTTTATCAATAAACAATTTTATTATTCTAAATTATTTTTAACAAACCTTATCATTTATGCAATTTGATATTATTTCAAATCAAATTCTGCAAAATATTTCAAACTAAAACTTATATATTTTAATTTTTTTATAATTACAAATTAAAAAACAATTTGTTTTTAATCTTGTAGAGGTTTGCAATTTTTATATCTTTTCTTCGTGAACCCCCAATTTTTTATATAGCGAAGAACATTCCTCTACAGCCTCCAAAAGGAGTTATATATCTAACTTTACAGGAGTGTTACGCTCCTGTAAATCTTATTAATTATATTAAAATTTTTATTGATTATTACGGTAATTTATGTTATTATAATAAAGGGCAAATTATCAATTATGTAACTTTATACTAAATAAACGGGAGAAGGAGGAATATTATGATTAAATCAACAGGTATAACTAGAAAAGTAGATGAATTAGGTAGAATTGTAATTCCTATGGAACTCAGAAATAAATTAGGTATAGTAGAAAAGGATCCTTTAGAAATATTTGTCGATGGTTCTTCTATTATCCTAAAAAAATACAATCCAAATTGCATTTTCTGTGGAAGTAGTAAAGATTTATTTGAATATAATGACAGTTTAATCTGTTCAAAATGTCAAAGTAAAATTGCAGAATTAAATCAAAAAGCTGAAGTCTCAAGTCAAGAAGCCACTATTAATACAGACAATGTTAATTTAAATAATTCAAATTATAATTAGTGTTTATACACTATAATAAAAAAGATACACCTAAAATTAATAGGCGTATCTTTTTATACGAATTTTTTATATATTTCATCCTTCTTTACTTTTCTATCTTTTGCTATCTGCTTTATAACCTCTTTCTTACTATATCCGCATATTTTCATAATACTTATAATGTTCTTCTATTGTCATATCCTCAAAGATATTTTCTTCTTCTATATCGTTTTTATCTATTATAATTACAAACTCTCCTCTAGGCTCTTTAACAGTTTCTAGAAGTTCTTCTGCAGTTCCCCTTATATATTCTTCATGAATTTTAGTTATTTCTCTTGCAAGAACTATTCTCCTATTTTCAGTAACTTGTTTTAAATCCTCTAATGTCGTAACTAATTTATGTGGTGCTTCATAAATAATAATCGTTTTCTGTGCATTTTTAACTTCTTTCAATTTCTCTTTTCTTAGCTTTTTGTTTAATGGTAAGAATCCCAAAAATATAAACTCTTTTGCATCTATTCCAGAAGCTATAAGTGCAGAAATTGCAGCACATGGTCCAGGTATAGGAATTATTTCAATATTCTCTTCTATTGCCTTTTGTACAATTTCTTCTCCTGGATCTGAAATAACAGGAGTACCAGCATCAGATACAATTGCTACATTAGCTCCGCTTTTTATTTTCTCTATTATTTCTTGTTTTTTCTTTTCTTTTGAATGTCTGTGATAACTTATCATTGGCTTTGATATTTCAAAATGATTTAATAATTTTAGTGTCTGTCTTGTATCCTCTGCAACAATAATATCTACTTTCTCTAATATTCTCATAGCTCTTAAAGTAATATCTTCAAGATTTCCAATAGGTGTTGCTACTAGATATATTTTCCCTTCCATTATTTTATCTCCTTATTATATATTTTTAATATTTCATCAGTATAACTGCCATTATCTTCATATATGTATAAAGGCTCTATTATCTTTAAATATCTATTTGCATTTTTTACAGCTTTTATTAAAATTAATGTAGGTTTACTATTTACTTTAGAATACACAAATTTTAATATTTTAGGTTCTAATTTGTATTTTCTACAATATTCAAATATATCTATAATTCTTTCTGGCCTGTTTACCATATACATAGACCCTCTATCTTTTAAAGCTTTACTTGCACTTTTTATAAAGTCCTCTAACTTACCTTCTATCTCGTGCCTTGAAATTAATTTATAAGTATTCTCATTTATAAGTCCTGTATTTTTTTCTTTATACGGAGGATTTGTAACTACTGCATCAAATTCCCTTTCATAAAATAAGTCTTTTACATTTCTATTTATTAATTCAATTCTATCTTCTAAATTATTTAGTTTTACACTTCTTTTAGCCATATTAAAAACTTCTTCTTGGATCTCTACACCTGTTATTCTCGAATTCTTTACCTTCTCAGATAAAAGAATTGCTAAAATCCCATTTCCCGTTCCTAGATCTAATATTTTACTATTACTATGTATTTCTTTTGCAAAATCAGATAAAAGAATTGCATCTATTCCAAAGCAAAACCATTCTTTATTTTGTATTATTTTTAAATTATTTATTTCTAAATCATCTATTCTCTCATTTTCTTTTAAATTCATATATGTAACCCTTTTTCATATTTTTCATATTATTTATTATACAACAATCACATAAAAATTAAAATAGTAATATTGTTATTTTAATTTTTGTTATATTTCGGAGGTCTTATGGAAAATAATTTATTCTATTCTAGAGGAACAAACAATCAAAAAGATAAATCTAAAAAAAATAAAATTGATTTTAGAAAGAAAAAAGAAAATACTCTTGCTTCTTTAAATGAAGTTGAGAATTTCCTTTTTAACTATAAACATTTTATAAAATATATAAAACTATACAAATTATTTAAAAACTAACTTTTTCTAATAAAAACATCCTTCAGACTTAACTCTATATTATTAAATTTTTTATTACTATCTCCATCAACTAAAATCTTAACTGCATTAACTTCATTTAGTTCTGTTAATGTATTTACTATCGAATAAATACTCAAAGAAGCCTTTTCTACATCGCCTTTTTGATTTTCTATAAACTCTTTAGATAAGTCAATTTCTACTACATTATTTTTTAAAACTGCATTATTTACTTTTGTTCCTTCTGGAATACTGCTTTCGAATTTTTCATTTTTTGGTTTTTCTATTAAAAGTTCCACTAAAACTTTATATGGATTTTCTACCAACTCCTTAACATCTATTACTCTTGCCTCAGGCATTAATGTGTTTGTTTCTATATTTGTATAATATAAAGAAATCATAGTTTGTCTTTCCTGTTCTTCTGTCATTTCTTCCAAAGGAGTTATTTCTGCCTCTAAAACTTCTTCTTTCTTAGTAAACTTCATATACAATAGTACACCTATTACTACTAAAATAATGATAATTATAAATAATATTTTCTTTCTTTTCATATTGTTCCTCCACTTTTTATAAATTATATTTATATATATTTATGTTTCGGACAAATTATGAATAAAAATTTTATATGTAAGCTAAAACTAATAAGTTTTAGCTTACATATATGGGCTTTTTTTACATTGACAAATTCGCAAATTCCGTATACAATTATAGCTAATAATTATACAAAAATTATATTTAAGGAGATAATTTTATGAATAATGATAAATTACTACATGTAGGTCTCGATGTTGGTTCTACTACCGTAAAAATAGCTGTAATGAACGATAATTTAGAAACTATATATACATCTTATGAAAGACACTTTTCTGATACCAAAAATACTATATGCAAGGTATTAGAAGAGCTTACAAATAAATATAAAGATAACGAATTTACTATTGCTTTAACAGGTTCTGGAGCAATGTCAGCAGCAAAATTTTTGGATGTACCATTTATTCAAGAAGTTGTATCTTGTAAAAGAGCTGTTGAAAAATACATTCCTCAGACTGATGTAGTTATTGAACTTGGTGGAGAAGATGCTAAAATAATATATTTTGATAAATTCGTTGAACAAAGAATGAATGGAACTTGTGCAGGTGGAACTGGAGCTTTTCTAGACCAAATGGCGAGTCTTTTACATACAGATACTGAAGGATTAAATAACCTTGCAAAAGATTTTAAAACAATTTATCCTATAGCCTCTCGTTGTGGAGTATTTGCAAAAACTGATATTCAACCACTTATAAATGAAGGTGCTGCAAAAGCGGATATAGCTATTTCTATATTTCAAGCAGTTGTAAATCAAACTATTAGTGGACTTGCTTGTGGTAGACCAATTCGTGGAAATGTTGCATTTTTAGGTGGACCTTTAAACTACTTATCTGAACTTAGAAAAAGATTTATAGAAACTTTAAATCTATCTGAATCTGAAACACTTATACCTAATGAAGCCCATTTACTTGTTGCTAAAGGTGCTGCTCTTGATTCTTTAAATAGAAACCCTATCTCTGTGCAAAAATTAAAAAGTAAAATTGAAGTTTTAAAAATTTCCCAAGATACTACTACGCAGCCTCTTTCGCCTTTGTTTTCAATAGATGCAGAATATAATGAATTTAAAAAAAGACATTCTAGAGCACAAGTAAAAAGAAAAAATTTAGATGGATTTTCTGGTGACTGTTTTATAGGAATTGACGCTGGATCAACTACATCAAAACTTGCAATAATAGATAATGAAGGAAGCCTTCTTTATTCCATATATAAAAGTAACGAAGGTGACCCTTTAAATAGTGTTATTGAAATGCTAAAAGAAGTATATAAAGTACTACCAAATACTGCAAAAATTCGTTATACAGGTGTTACAGGTTATGGAGAAAAGCTAATACAAACAGCTTTAAATGTAGACTTAAATGAAATAGAAACCATTGCCCACTATCGTGCTGCAGCCGAATTCATGCCAAATGTTACAAGTATTATAGACATTGGTGGACAAGATATGAAATACATAAAACTAAAAAATAGTACAATAGATAATATCATGCTTAATGAAGCATGCTCTTCTGGTTGTGGCTCTTTCATAGAAACCTTTGCGAAAAGTTTAAATCTTACAATTGATGAATTTGTAAATGAAGCATTAACTTCTAGAAGACCTGTAGATTTAGGCTCAAGATGTACTGTTTTTATGAATTCTAAAATTAAACAGTCACAAAAAGAAGGATATTCTGTTGGAGATATATCAGCTGGACTCTCTCTTTCAGTTATAAAAAATGCTATTCAAAAAGTCATGAAAATAAGAGATCCTGAAACATTAGGAGATCATATAGTAGTTCAAGGAGGTACATTTTACAATGACGCTGTCCTTCGTAGCTTTGAATTAATTGTTGGTAAAGAAGTCATAAGACCAGATATCGCTGGACTTATGGGTGCATATGGTGTTGCTCTTTTAAGCAAAGAACAATTTGAAGCAAACTTAGATATAGAATATACCTCTACAATATCTTCTTTAGAAGATTTAGACAAACTTGATATAAAAATCTCTCATACAAGATGTAATGGATGCGAAAATCATTGTCAGCTTACTATCAATAAATTTAATAATGGAAAAAACCATATTTCTGGAAATCGTTGTGAAAAGGGTGCAGGAATTGTTTCTTCAAATTCAGAACTTCCAAACCTTATAAAATATAAATCAGAAAGAATTTTTGGCTATACACCACTTGAATTAGACAAAGCTCCTAGAGGAGTTATTGGTATACCTAGAGTTCTCAATATGTATGAAGATTATCCATTCTGGTTTACATTTTTTACAAAGTTAGGTTTCAGAGTTATTGTATCTGAAAAAAGTACAAGAAAAACTTATGAAAAAGGTATGGAATCAATGCCATCAGAATCTGTTTGCTATCCAGCAAAACTTTCTCATGGTCATATTGTAAGTTTAATAAACCTTGGTATAAAGACTATCTTCTATCCTTGCATTCCTTATTCTAGAAAAGAATTTGAAGATGCAGACAACAAATATAATTGTCCAATAGTTATATCTTATTCTGAAGTCATAAAAAACAATGTTGAGCAAATAAAAGATATTAAATTTATAAATCCATTTTTACCTCTTGATAGCAAAAATCTAGTTACCAAGATATTAGAACTAGATGAATTTGCAGAATATAAATTTAATAAAAAAGAACTTATAGAAGCTACAAAAGCTGCTGAAAGCGAGTATCAAAAATGTAAGCAAGATATTAGAGATGAAGCAACAAAAGCGTTAAAATATATGGAAGAGAATAATTTAAAAGGAGTCGTACTTGCTGGTCGTCCATATCATGTAGATTCAGAAATTAATCATGGTATAGACACATTAATTACTGGACTTGGTCTTTGTGTCCTTACGGAAGATTCTATTTCAAAAGATTCAATTCCAAAAAGACCACTTAGAGTAGTTGATCAATGGGTATTTCATAGTAGGTTATATGCAGCTGCTGATTTCGTTGGAAAACATGATAATTTAGAACTTATACAACTTAATTCATTTGGTTGTGGAGTTGATGCCGTAACAACTGATCAGGTAGAAGAAATACTATCAAGTTATAATAAAATGTATACTCTTATAAAAATTGATGAAGTAAATAACCTTGGTGCTGTTCGTATTCGTATTAGGTCACTTCTTGCAAGTATTAATAAACGATTAGAAGAAAAGAAATGTGATGAATGCACTTCTTGTAAGTCAAATGGAGATTATAGTATATATAAAGTTCCTTTTACAAAAGAAATGAGAAAAGATTATACTATACTTATACCTCAAATGGCTCCTATTCATTTCGAATTAATTGAAACAGCTGTAAAATCATGTGGATATAATGTAGAATTATTAGACAAATGTACCCAAAAAACTGTAGAAACAGGACTTAAATATGTTAATAATGATGCTTGCTTTCCTTCTATACTAACTACTGGTCAGATGATAGAGGCATTACAATCAGGTAAATATGATGTAAACAAAACCGCACTTATAATGTCTCAGACTGGTGGAGGTTGTAGAGCTACAAATTATATAGGCTTTATAAGAAAAGCTTTAAAAGATGCTGGTTTCCCTCAGGTACCAGTTGTATCATTTAATATTGTAGGAATGGAAAAAAATGCTGGATTTAAAATAACTGTTCCTTTAATGGAAAGATTATTAAAATCTGTTATATATGGAGATTTACTACAAAAACTTTTATTAAAAAACAGAGCTTATGAAGTAACCAAAGGACAATCCCAAAAAACATATGAAAAATGGATGAAAAACTGTAAAGAGCTAATAAAAAAATCAAATCTGAAACAGTTCAAAAAAAGTATATATGACATGGTTAATGACTTTGAAAATATCGAAATAGATACAACTCATAAAAAACCTAAGGTTGGTGTTGTTGGAGAGATATTAATTAAATATCATCCTTTTGGAAACAACTTTGTAATTGATGTATTAGAAAATGAAGGTGCTGAAGTTGTAATGCCTGATTTTATGGGATTTGTTAAATTTATGGCAACACATAAAATAACATTTAATACTTTACTTAACATAGATAAGACTAAAGCAAAAATTTTCAAATTTGCGCTAAAATTAATAAATATATTTGAAAAAGACTTAAAAATAGCACTTTCAAATTCTTCTAAAAATTATCTTCCACCTTGTGACATTTGGCATTTAGAAGATAAAGTAAAAGATATACTTTCCATAGGAAATCAAACTGGTGAAGGTTGGTTTTTAACAGCAGAAATGATAGAATATATAGAAAATGATATTCCAAATATAGTATGTGTACAGCCATTTGCATGTCTTCCTAATCATGTTGTTGGAAAAGGAGTAATCAAAACTATTCGTTCAAAATATCCAAATGCAAATATATCACCTGTTGATTATGACCCAGGAGCAAGTGAAGCTAATCAAACAAATAGATTAAAATTACTTATGACAGTTGCAAAAGATAATTTGGATAAAGAAGAAATACTTACTAATATGATAGAAGAACAGCCTAATATAACTACAAGTGCAGAAAAAGAATTTATAACTAAATAGTACAAAAAGAAAAGGAGCTTTAGTGCTCCTTTTTTATGCTATAGTATTTTTAAGTTCTTCAAAATCAATATCTAATACTTTACAAAATGCAATAAGTTCAAAATCCTTTACAATTTGTTGCATATTAGTAAATAACTAGAATCTTTTTTATAGTTATTTACATTGTCTTATAGTTAAACTCATTTGTCAATTTGTATTTTATTATACAAAATAATTTTATAAATTTATTTTAGCAAAATGCTATATATAAATATTATTAATAAATTTTTACTTTGTCTTTTTGTTATTTAATAATTATTAAATTTTTTATTACTTATTTTTTCTTTTTTCTATTTTAAAATTTTTATTCTCAAAAAATATTTTTTAATTTTATATTTAATTTTTATTTGCCAATTTGTATTTTGTATTTTTATAAAATATTTTTTATGTTTTAATTTTTTATTTTAGAAAAACTTTTTTAATATTCTAATTCCATTTTCTAATTTTAAAAAATATATTTACTTTTTTATTTAATTTCAATTGTCATTTTGTATTTAATCATTTTATAAAATTATTTTTCACTTTTCATTATTAAAATTATATTTTATTGTTTATTATTTTTTATTCATCTTTTAACAATTGTAATTATTAAAAATATTTTTATTATTTCTAATTTTTATTCTTTTTAAATTATAGAATAGAAATATTACTCTTATATATTTTCTTATTCTATAATTCTATATTTCTCTTTTTGTTTTTTAAACTTTTATATTTTTTTAATTTATTTATTTAATTATTTATATTTTGCTTTTACTATATTTACTTAATATTTTATTTTATATTATTTCCTTTAATCTCTTAATACTTAAATTTAATTTTTTTGCTCCTTAATTTTTGTCCTCTTATTTTCCTTTTTAAGCCATTTTTATTTTTTTATAATATATTTTATTGAATTAATTCTTTATTTTATAGTTATTTTTATACCATTTTTTTAACTTTTAAATATATATTCTTTATATAATTACTTGATACTTTTTCAGTATTTCTCTGG
>JAAWPK010000069.1 GCA_022799935.1 Clostridia bacterium | reverse complement strand
AATTAGTTCATAAACCATAATAGGATATCCATTTTGCTTATTATATTCATATGTTTGCTTTGCTTGTTCATATAATTCTCCTTCTGCATATTCTTTTAATTCTAAAGCAGCTTTCCTATTTTCATGATTAAAGATTTGCATTCCCTCGTTATAATAAGAATTGATTATCTCTGGGTACTCAATTCTATATCTAACAATTACTTCACCTTGATAGTATAATTCCTTCTCTGCCGTATTCATTTTCATTTTATTCATAATATATCCTCACTTTTTTGTATATATTATGAAAACTATTTCTGTTTGGATACTTAAATATTTTCTTTCTCCCATTCTTTTAATTTTTCTTCTACTAACTTAAAGTCAACTGTATTCTTAATATAAGCTATATCAATATTTTTTATTTTTTGTCCATATACTATTTTAGCAAACTTCATAATTTTATTATAATTATTATTGATAAATCTTAGTTCTCCAAGTACAAGTTCTCTGTATTTTAAATCTTTTTCCTCTGATACTATGTAAGGCTCTAATTCTGATATTGGAACAGGTATCATATTACTTATTCTTAATGTTCCATATAAACGTCTTCCTGCTCTTATTCTTATGATGGTCTTTGTATCACCTCTAATAATATTCTTGTCAAAGTCTATATAGTCAGATTTTTTTGGTGAAGACATTGGAATATAATAATGTAATTCATTTATGGTTAATACTATTCCTAAATACTTTCTTTTATAAGTCTTCATATTTTCTTTATTATCATAAATTCTTGCATCAAACTTTCTCAAATATCTTATATATCTATCACTTATACTATATAAATTTAATTTCATCTTTTCACCTCCTTACCATAAAAATAGAGAGAATATATTCAATGACTTGAATATATTCCCCCGATTTTAATTTTCTCATTTATAAGGCTGTGAAACACCCGATTTATAACTTTCTCACTTATAAGGCTGTGAAACACCCGATTTATAACTTTCTCATTTATAAGGCTGTGAAACACCATGATTTTACTATATTTATTATACTATTTTCTTTTTTATTTTGTCAAGCAAATTTATTAGCAATACTATATATGCTTTCTTATCTCCTGATAAATCTCTTCATGAATATCATCTATTGTTCTTACTTGTCCATCTTTAATGCATTCTACTGTATACCAGTTATATTTCTGTGCAACACTACAAGCAGCATTAAAACTATCTGTAATATGACTTTTATCTCTTTCATGAATATCTTTTTGTGTTGTGTGTGTAAATTTATTTTCTCTATTTTTTATTAACTCCAAGGCTTTTTCTGGTGGCATCTTTAGGAAAAATACTTCTGCAGGTACTGGTAAACCATATAACTCAAATTCTAAATTCCATAACCAGTCCAAAAATTTCTCTCGTTCTTCTTTATCTTGTATTTTTCCCGCTTGGTGTACCATATTAGCAGTAGTATACCTATCTGCCAATATAATACCACCATTTTCGTAATATTCTTTATACTTAGTTGTGTATGTTGCATATCTATCTGCAGCATAAAATGTTGAAGCAATATATGGGCTAACATCTTTAGCATTTTCACCAAATTCACCAGATAAATACATTTTCACTAGTGAAGCGGATGGACTATCATAATTTGGAAAACTAACTGTCCTATAATCTATACCTTCCTCTGTTAATCTATTTTGTAGTCTTTCAAACTGTGTTTGTTTTCCACTTCCATCAGTTCCATCAATTACAAATACTTTTCCCATTTCCTTGCTCCTATATTTTAAATATTACGTACAGCTAATGTATATTGCAATATATTTAGTTTCTCATCATATTTTTAATTTCTTCTACTTCAACTTCTACATCTAATCTTGCAAATAATACTTCTGGTTTCTCTGTTACTTTGATATTTTTTAATTCTTCATATTTGACTAAGCTATCCCATGTTTGTAATTCTTTTGGAATATTTAACTGTTCTAGCATTTTTGTAGATGTATGTCCCATATATGGTACAATTAAAATTGCAATTCTTCTTAAATTTTCTACTAAATGATACATTACTGATTTTAACTCATCTAGTTTTTCTTCTTTGAACAATACCCAAGGTGCTGTCTCATCAATGTATTTATTTGTTCTAGATACTAATTCCCATGTTTGTGTAATTGCGTTTGCAGTATGGTACGTATCTAACAAGTTTTCCACTTCATGAATAATACCATCTGAGAACTTCTCAATTTCTCGATTTAGATCTAGCAAATTAATATTTTCTCCAACTGTTGCTTGTGGATTAGAATATCCTTCTATTTCTCCTCCAAAATATTTGTTAATCATACCAATAGTTCTATTTAACAAATTTCCTAAGTCATTACATAAGTCATAGTTAAATCTTTCTACAAACCCTTCTGGTGTAAAAGTTCCATCTTGTCCATAAGGCATTTCTCTTAATAGAAAATATTTAAGAGCGTCCAATCCATAACGTTCAATTAATGGTTCAGGGTAAATCACATTTCCTTTTGACTTAGACATTTTGCCATCTTTCATCATGATAAAGCCATGGGCATAAATTTGCTTTGGAAGTGGTAAGTCTAATGCCATTAAGAATATAGGCCAATATAATCCATGGAAACGAATAATATCTTTTCCTACAATTTGCACATCAGCAGGCCAATTTCTTTGCATTAAGCTATCATCATCTGACAAATATCCGAGTGCTGTAATGTAGTTTGTTAAAGCATCTAACCATACATAAATAACATGTTTAGGATCCTTGCGTACTTTTACACCCCAGTCGAAACTAGTTCTGCTAACACACAAATCTTCTAAGCCCGGTTTTAAAAAGTTATTGAATAATTCATTTTTTCTAGACTCTGGCAAAATGAAATTAGGGTTTTCTTCATAAAATTTGATTAATCTATCAGCATACTTTTTCATATTAAAGAAGTAAGATTCTTCTTTCATTTTCTTTACTTCTCTACCACAGTCTGGACATTTACCATCTACTAATTGTGTCTCTGTAAAGTAAGTTTCACAAGGCATGCAATACCAACCTTCATATTCAGATTTATAGATATCACCTTGCTCCATTAATCTATCAAAAATTTCTTCTACTACTTTTGTATGTCTTGGCTCAGTAGTACGAATGAAATCATCATAGTTAATTTCCATTAACTCCCACAACTTTTTGGCTTCCTCTGCCATTTCATCTACATGCTCTTGTGGTGTTTTTCCTCTTGCTTCTGCTACCTTTTGAATTTTTTGTCCATGCTCATCTGTTCCAGTAAGCATGTAAACGTCATATCCTCTAGCTTGTTTATATCTTTTAATGGTATCTGCTAATACGGTGGTGTATGCTGTTCCAATATGAAACTTTCCACTTGGATAATATATCGGTGTTGTTAAATAAAACTTTGGCATAGTTTCCCCTTCTTTCCCTTTTGACTAAACTTTATTCCAAAACCATTCTAAACTATTGTCAATGCTTTTCTTTTTTCCTAATTTTGTCTCAATATCATCAACCCATAGATAAGAAATAAATGATAAAAAGATAAAGATTAAATCTACAGTTGAACATACAAGTAATGTTTCATGAAGTGCTCCACTGTTTCCTGCTAAAGTAACATATTCTACTGCGTGTCCTATTAGTAGTCCTAGGAATGCAAAAAGCATAATTCCTATCACCCAAGCTTTTTTGACTTCCCTTCCTAAATATAATACTAATAAAAATAGTATTAATCCTAATAAGACAAGTGTTGGGTTTGTAAAATTAATAACTGGCATTGTTTGATTTCCTCCTTTGTATCTTTCTGGCTACTCGCCTAATTTTTTCTCAATTAAGCTTACTAATTCTTCAGCTTTCTTTTGCATATATGCTTGGTCTTCTCCTTCTATCATAACACGAATTAAAGGTTCTGTACCTGATGGTCTAATTAAAACTCTTCCGTTTCCCGAAAATTCTTCTTCTAATTTCTGAATTGCATCTTGAATGTCGCTATCTGTTTTATACTCATCTTTTTTATTGCTTGCTACTTTAGCATTAATTAATACTTGTGGGTAGATGTTAATAATCTTGCATAACTCAGAAGCTGTCTTTTTCTTTTCGAGCATAACTCTAATTAGCATTAAAGAAGTTAAAATTCCATCTCCTGTTGGATTATAATCTAGAAAAATGACGTGTCCTGATTGCTCTCCACCAATATTATACCCATTTTTAAGCATTTCTTCTAATACATATCTATCTCCAACTTTAGTTTGTACACAGTCTAATCCATTGCTTTGTGCATATTTTTTTAGACCTAAATTACTCATAACAGTAGCAACTACAGCGTTATTTTTCAAAGTTCCTTTTTCTTTCATATAATTAGAAATAACTGCTAGTAATTTATCTCCATTAATTTCATTTCCATTTTCGTCAATTGCTAAACATCTATCACCATCACCATCATAAGCAATTCCTAAATTACATTTATGTTCTACTACATAATTTTTTAGCATATCTAAATGAGTAGAACCACAATTTTCGTTAATATTGATACCATTTGGAGTATCATTCATAATATAGTGTCTAATTCCTAAAGCTGTAAATACTTTGTCTGCCACAACTGATGTAGCACCATTAGCTGTGTCAATTGCTACTACAAAGTCATCCCTATCATATTCTTCAAATTCTTCTTCGAAATTCTTTCTAAAGAAATATACATATTCATCTAAAAGGTCTGTCCTTACTTCAGCTGTTCCAATTTTTTCGTTGACTGCCGTAAAATCATTTAATTGTTCTGAATCCATCATCTCTTCAATTTCTTCTTCAATTTCATCTGGAATTTTCATTCCTTTATTACTAAAATATTTTACGCCATTAAATTCATATGTATTGTGTGATGCTGAAATAACAACACTTGCATCTGCTTTTAGTTTTTTGGTCAAATAAGCAACTCCTGGAGTTGGAATAACTCCTAAACTTATTACATTTGCTCCATAACTTAAGAATCCTGCTGTCATAGCACTTTCAATTAAGGTACCTGAAATTCTTGTATCCCTTCCAATTAAAATCGTAGGTGTATGGCTACTGTGTTTAGCTAAAGCATAGGCACCTGCTTTTGCAACACGATAAACTAATTCTGGTGAAAGTTCTGTGTTGGCAATTCTTCTAATTCCATCTGTTCCAAAATATTTTCTCATTTTTCCATCCTTTCGCTATCTATAATTTGCTATTTCATATTTTATCACAATGTATTAAATTTTGATACAATTTTTTAATATTTTTTTACATTCTATCTGGCATTTGAATTCCTAATAGTTCTGCACCTGCTTTTAATACTATTCCTGTTGCATATGTTAGATATAGTCTTGCATCTTGTATAGACTTTTCTTCTCCTATAATCTTATTTTCGTTATAAAAACTACTAAAA
>JAAWPK010000008.1 GCA_022799935.1 Clostridia bacterium | reverse complement strand
AGTAGGAAGAAGAGCATTAACAAAAGAAGAGATAGAACAAATAGTAAGCAGTAAAGCATTGACAAGAGATGAGATAGAAGAAATAGTAGGAAGAAGAGCTTTAACAAAAGAAGAAGTAGAAGCTATAGTAAGAAAACAGATGCTGACAAGAGAACAAATTGAATCAATAGTAGGAAGTAAAAGTATAACAAAAGAAGAAATTGAAAATGTTGTAAAAAAAGAAAAATTGGGAAAAGAAGAAATACAAAATATAATTAAAAATGAAATGTTAAACATAGATTATACTAGACAACTTAAGCAAATAGAAGAAATGATAGCAGGATTAAAAGATAACTACTTAGAATTATCAAATAAATTAAATATACAAGAAGAACATGAAGTGGAATGTTCAGATGTTGAAAAGCCAGATAATATTATTGACATAAAAGAGTTAAAAAAAGCAAAGAAAAGAAAAGCATATTCAATTAAAGAAGATATATTATTTAGCGACTTAGAGGAAACTGCATATTGTGTAATACCATTTGGTTCAAACTCTGAAGAAGCAAATAAAAGAAAAGCTGCAAAAGGATAAATATAAAAAGTCACAGAGGAAATTATACTGTGACTTTTTATATGCACAAAATGAAAACATTCCTCATAAAATAGTATCAAATATTAAAAAGGTTTTTAGCCTAAAAAGATACTTGGAGGTTTTTTAAATATGGATTATGAAATAATGATGAATGGTAATGTGAAGATACGGCGAAATAGCACCAGAGATAGAGGCGATGTCTACTAAAGGAGAAGTTAACTTAAATGATTATAAAGGGAAATGGATTGTACTTTTTTCACATCCTCGGAGACTTTACCCCCGTTTATTCTCTCAATTTGGGGAAAGTTGAAAAACACAAAAAAATGCCTGATATTGCCTTGTATTTTTCGATATCGGTAAAGTAATCAAAAATCAAATAAAAACGGCACAAAACCGATTGTGGAGCGATTGGTTAGAAAGAAAATAACTATAATTTACTGGACAAGTTTATATGCTAATAGATTCTAAAAATAGACTTGACATTAAATTTTCTGAGAGTTAACATGACACACCAATGGAGGTGAGAAAAAATGGAAAGTATATTAGAATCAATATTTGAAGCAAGAGCAGATGAACTAGCTATTTTAAATGAAAAAGATAAAAGTTTTATGAAACAGGATAAATCAGATAGAAGTAAAAATGAAAACTACCTAAACAAAGAATTGCAAAAAATCCCATATAATCTTAACTGTCTAAAAGAAAGTATTACAAAAATAATTGATGATTATGTAGATGCAATTGATTTTGAAGCTGGTTACTTTTATAAGAAATATTATCTTGCTGGATTAAAAGATGGTATGAAATTAAATAAAGAATTAAGATAAAATGCTCTCTATTTTTAATTTAAAAGTAAATATACTAAAAATTCTGAATTCACAAATGGTGAAAATATAATTTAGTGAAGGAATGAAGTTTCTTGAATATTACAATGGTTACAAATAATAAAGTGTAGACAAAGTGAGATATCTAATTGATATCTCTAATTTTTTACTGTATCTTGTTAAAAGCCACGCTTTTAGGCAGTTATGTGGAACCGAGATATCGCTCTGATCCTGCAAAATTATTCTAGAAGAATAATTTTGCAAAAAGGTTAGGCAAAAAAGTAAATCATAAAAACAAATTTTTGTAAAATACTTTGTTTTGAAAATATACTTAAAACAATTGTAAAATAAAAAGAGTTATGATAAAATGAAAAACAGAGGATAAAACAAATAAAAGTTCTTAAAAGATATAATAAATATAATATAGATATTTTATACCAAAAATAGGAGAAATATATGAAAAAAAGTAAATTGGTTATGCCTGTTTTAAAATGGGTTGGTGGGAAAAGACAGCTATTACCAGAAATCAAAAAACATATGCCGAAGATTACTAAAAATACTGTATATTATGAACCATTTGTGGGTGGTGGAGCCGTGTTATTTGAAATGCAACCAGATAAGGCAGTAATAAATGATGTTAACCATGATTTAATAGATGTTTATAAAGTAATAAAAGATAATGTAGAAGATTTAATAGAAGAATTAAAGAAAGATAAATATTCAAATACAGCAGAGGCTTTTTATGAAATTAGGGAATTAGATAGAAAACATCAAGAATTTAATAAATTAACTGGTGTTGAAAGAGCGGCAAGAATATTGTATCTTAATAAAACTTGTTATAATGGCTTATATAGAGTTAATAGTATAGGTGAATTTAATTCACCTTTCGGAAGATATAAAAATCCTAATATTATAAATGATGTTGGATTGAGAGCAGTAAGCAAGTATTTTAATGATGCCGATATTACTTTCTTAAGTGGAGATTTTGAAAGTACAGTAAAAGGAATAAAGAAAGGGTCTGTTGTTTATTTTGATCCACCATATGCACCAATCTCAAAAACATCAAATTTTACAGGATATAATGAGAGTGGATTTGGAGAACAAGAGCAAGAGAGGCTAAAAAACGTATGTGATAGATTGACCGAAAAAGGGGTACATATATTACTTTCAAATTCTGAGTGTGAATTAATTAGGGAATTATATTCAGATAAAGAAAAATATAAAATTATATCTGTAAAAGCTAAAAGAGCCATAAATAGTGTTGCTAATGCAAGAGGAGAAGTTAGTGAGGTGTTAATAAAAAATAATGTCTAGGTGTTCAACGAATAAAGAAGCATGGGAAAAGATATTTGAGAAATATAATATTTTAGAAAAAATTGAAGAGCAGGGATTTTTTAAAATATCTTCTAAAGAAATAAATGAGTATAGAGAAGCCAGACTAATGACAAAGTTCGACAATAGTGAAAGTATACCAGAAATTTTAAGCAAAAATAAATTATCAATTTTGCCAATATCAAGTAATAGTTACATGATAGCTAAATTTGATACATACAAAAAATTTGAGAAAGCACCTAAAGAGGTTGAAAGGATTGAATTTCCATCTTATATAGAAAGTCTAGATTATAATAATATAACTAGTGAAGCATTAGCTTTGAATTGTGCATATATTACAAAAATATTAGAAGACTTTTTAGGAGAAGAGGAATTAGTTCCAACAGTAAGTGGGAAAATGGGTTCAGGAGTATTTAATTTTGATATTGCTCAAATAAATAGTAATAAAAAAATAAATGTAACTGTTGAAAATTCAAGAATGGAAATTGATGGAGGATATGAAGGAATAAATAGCTTAGCACTAGTTGAAGCAAAAAATGTAGTATCAGAAGATTTTTTAGTAAGACAGCTATATTATCCATATCGTTTATGGAAGTCTAAAATCACTAAAGCAGTTAGACCAATTTATGTTGTGTATTCAAATGGAATATTTACAATATATGAATACAAGTTTAATGATGTAAATGAGTATAGTTCTATTGAATTGGTAAAGTGCAAAAAGTATAGTATTGAAGATACAGATATTGATCTAGGAACAATACAAAGTTTAATAGATAATGTAAATAATTTTGTAGAAGAACCAAAGATATCATTTCCACAGGCAAATAGCTTTGAAAGAGTTATTAACCTATGTGAACTTCTTGAAAATTCAGAAAAAGAAAAGCAAGAAATAACTGATAACTATGAATTTGATGCTAGACAAACAAATTATTATACAGATGCTGCTATTTATTTAGGGCTAGTTAAAAAACTAGGAAAAAGGAAAAAAAGTTTTGAACTAACAGAATTGGGAAAAAGAATATTGTCATTAAATTATAAATCAAGACAAATAGAATTTGCTAAATTAATTTTATCCCATAAAGTTTTTTATATGACTATTAATGATTATTTTCAAAAAACAGATATGCCTACAGATGCTAAAATAGTAGAATACATGAAAGAATGTAATCTATATAATATAGGAAGAGATAGCACATTTTTTAGAAGAGCATCTACAATTAAGGCATGGATATATTGGATAGTTAATTTAGTAACAGAATAGAAAAATGGGGGCAACTTTTATTAGTTGTCTCTTTATTTTTTATGAGGAGGAATAGATTTGAAATATCAACCAGAAAAATTTGAATTGGAAGAAACAACAGTGTGGTCTTTTAAAGAAAGAGGAAATTGGGCAACGCATAGAGGAGATTATCGAGGAAATTGTTCACCACAAGTTCCAAGAAATTTAATTTTAAAATATACAAAAGAAGGAGATATAGTATTAGATACTTTTTGTGGAAGTGGAACTACAATGATAGAAACTAAATTACTTAATAGAAAAGGAATACGGAATAGATGTAAATGTAGAAGCACTTAAAATAGCAAAAGAAAGAATTCGTTTTAAGAGTAATAATTTTTTATATGAACCTAAATTAATAAGAGCAGATTCAACAAATTTGAAGAGTATAATACCAGATAATTCTATAGATTTTATACTTGCACATCCACCATATGCTAATATTATTAAATACAGTAAAGATATAAAAGAAGATATATCAAGATTAGAATTAAATGAATTTTTAGATCAAATAACTTTGTTTTCAAAAGAATGTTTTAGAATCTTAAAGAAAGAAAAACATTGTGCAGTTTTAATTGGAGACATAAGGAAAAATAAAAATGTTATTCCATTAGGTTTTTATATCATGAATATTTTTATTCAAACTGGTTTCACATTAAAAGAAATAATTATAAAAGAACAACATAATTGTAAGATGTCAGATTATTGGAAGAATAAAAATTTTGACTTTTATTTACTTGCACATGAATATATATTTATATTAAAAAAATAGAATTCGTATTTTTCTGTATGAAAAATATAGAATCTTTGAGACATCTAATTGACTACTTTAATTTTTAATAGCACCCTGCTAAAAGCTACGATTTTAGGCAACTTTAGGGATATAGGAGGTCGTCCTGATCCTGCAAAATGCTGAGGCTGTTAAAATCTTTAAATTTTTACAGCCTCAGTATGCATTTTGTATTGCTTTAGAGCAAATTTGATTAAAAAAAGTATTGTAACTATCTTAAGTCTACTAAGCACAGTGATAAGATTTACATAATTGACATTTCAAATTTTTAAGAGGAGAACAAATTACACTTCCAGGAGAAGAATTATCATGGAAAGGTTTTCAAAGTTACAATGACCTAATATCCCAAAAGCCAGATTCTAGTATACTATATGATCTTCCAACACTTATCTATAACAAAATAGATGGAAAGCTTTATTTGACATCTGGGGATGAAACATGTACTCTAGATAATAGCGAGAATTATGTTTATGTGTTCGATGACTGCAATATATCTAAGATGAGATATATTGGAAGAGTAGATTTTGAACATGAATATCCTGGCAATGTGGATATGGATACTTTAATTGCTAAAAGCAAATGAGTTTTTTAGTTTTTTGTTTTAAAATGCATAGGTAAAAATTCCAGTAAGAAATTATTGGGATTTTTACATTTTTATTTTTGTGTGAAGATAATTTTATAAAAAATGAATATAATAATACAACATTTTAAAGAAAAATTGGACTTATATTAGTATAAGTTCAATTTTTTTATATTCTAGGAAAGTTATTCCAGTGGAATAACTTTCTGTAGAAGATAATTATGGCGAAATTTAGATTTTGTAGCAGTTTCCACTGCGTACAAAATCTTATTTTAGGTTTTTTGCTAAAAATTTAAAAAATTTTTCAAAAAATGCACCATTTTAAAAATTTTTCGTGTTCTTATATATAGAGGGAGGGATGCAATTGAAAAGTAATAAAAATTAAAGTATTAGAATTTTACAAAAGTAATTTTAGGACAAAAGAGATATTTTATAATCTCATTTTGCATAATATTTATAGAGAAATATTATGGAGGAGTTAATTTATATGCAAATTACTTCTAATGAAATATCTAATACAAAACATGTGCAAATTTATTTAACTAATGAAGAGTTAGAAAAACAAGAAACAAAAGAAGTAATTGAAAAGTATAAACAAGAAAAATATAGTGTAGCCATTTTTGTAACAGGAAAAGAGAATTATCCCGAGATTCTTAAAAAAATAGTTATGAAACAGGTGGAACTAAATTGTAATGTATGTTAACATACAAAACATAAGCAATATCAGGCAAGAAGGAGGAAAAATGACAGTTGTAGGATATTGTAGATTGTCTAGAGATGAAGATAAAGAAAATTACGCAAGTATTGAAGAACAAAAAAGAATCATTAAAGATTATGCTAATACTCGTAATTGGATTATCGAGGACAAAGACTTCTACATAGATGACAATGTTTCGGGATATACCTTTAATAGACCTGAGTTTTCAAAAATGATTGAAGGGGTAAAAGGAGGAAAAATAGATGTAGTAATAGCAAAGGATTTATCAAGAATTGGTAGAAATAACGGACGAGTTTTAGTTTTAATAGATGAATTTAAAAATATGCAAAAGAATTTAATATTAGTATCAGAAATGGGTGGAACTTATGATGTTTTAAATGATAGAGATGATACAATTGGAATAACAACATGGTTTAATGAAAGATATGTAAAAGATTGCTCAAGAAAAACTAGAGACCATATGTATTCTAAACAAAAAACAGGAAGATTAATAATGGGGAATTATTATGGATATGTAAAAGATAAAGAAGATGTTACGAAGTTATATGTAGATGAAGAAATACGACCTGTTATTGAATTAATATATAAGTTATATATAGAGGAAGGTTTAGGCAGAAAGAAAATTTGCGATATTTTAAATAGTAAGTATGATTATCCTACACCATCTGTATATTATCAAAGAAAGCATTTAGAAAGAGGAAGAATATATAAGCACCCAGTACAAAAATTATGGTCTACATATATGATAAGTAATATATTGAATAATGATGTATATTGTGGTAATTTGCGAACACATAAAAAGAAAACGGTTTCAATAAGAGGAAGGGCAATAAAATTACCTAAAGAAGAACACTTTGTATTTGAAAATCATCATGAAGCAATAATTTCAAAAGAAACATTTAAACTAGCACAAGAGATAAGGAAAAGAAAAGTAAATACTAAAAGTACATCAGGAACAAGAAAAAGGAATTATTATTTTTCAGGACTTTGTAGATGTGGAGATTGTGGTTTTGGAGTAAGTGGAATAACTATAACTAGAAAACAAGGACAAAAAGGATATGAATGTTCCCAGTATAGAACTTATGGAAAAGCAAGATGTAAATGTCATGAAATAAAAGAAAACGATATGATTATTCATCTAAAGGAATTTCTAAAATTTACTAAACAGAGATATATTGAGCAAATAGAAAAAATAGAAATTGATACTAAAACCAATAAAGAACAAGTTAATAAAGAAAAAATTAAATTCGAAATAGAAACACTAAAAGCAGAATATAAAGTGTTATTAAATCAAAAAATAAAAGATTTAACATCAAGTACAAATGAATACCAAAAACAAATGATAGAAAATACATATAAAGAACTAGAAAATGAAAAAATTAATCAAATAGAAAAAATACAGCAAATTCTAAAAAAAGAAGAACAAGAAATTTCAAAAGAAAAAATAAAAAAGTTAAAAACTGCAATAGAATATTTTGATGATATTATTGAAAGTGAAGTACCTAATAGATATGTTTTAGAAAATATAATTGATACAATATGGATTTATAGTGATAAAACCCTAAAATTTGATTTAAAAGTAGATATAGATGAATTGATATGATATTTGAATTGCAAAAATGTGATTAAATATCAAATAATGCTTACAAAAATGTGACAAATTGATTAATGTGCTTTACAAAAATGTGACAAAAGCGTATAATTAATATAGATTAACATATATTAATATAGGAGATGATCAATTTGAAAAGATTTATATTAGAAGAATTAATAAAATGGAAAAAGAGCAAATATAGAAAGCCATTGATTTTAAAAGGAGCAAGACAAATTGGAAAAACATATATATTAAAGAAATTTGGAGAAGAAAATTACGAAGATGTTGCATATTTCAATTTTGATCATGATGAAGATTTGTACAATTTATTTGAAAATACAAAAGATCCACAAAGAATACTTGAACAATTAACATTCATATATAAAAAAGCAATACATCCAGGAAAAACTCTAATAATTTTTGACGAAATTCAAGAATGTCCCAATGCATTAAATAGTTTAAAATATTTTCAAGAAGAAGCAAATCAATATCATATAGTTTGTGCAGGAAGTTTGCTAGGAATTAGATTATCCCATACATCATTTCCAGTTGGAAAAGTAGATTTTTTAGATATGTACCCAATGACATTTAGTGAATTTTTAATAGCTGATAATTGCGAAAATTTAGTAAACTATATGAAATCAATAAAAAATATAGAAAAAATACCAGACATATTTTTTAATCAATTAGAAGAAAAATTAAAGGCATATTTTATAATTGGAGGAATGCCTGAAGCTGTTCAAATTTGGGTAAATGAGAAAGATGTAGAAATGGTAGACAATGTGCAAAAAAACATATTAAAAGCTTATGAAAGTGATTTTTCTAAACATACTCGGGAATAGTGAAGCAAATAAAATATCTCTAATTTGGAACAGTATTCCATCACAGCTTGCAAAAGAAAACAAAAAATTTTTGTATCAAACTATAAAAGAAGGTGCTAGAGCGAGAGAATATGAAGGTGCTTTAAACTGGTTAAATGATGCAAATTTAATTTACAAGATTTATAATGTTACTAAAACTGATTTCCCATTAATAGCATATAATGACTTAAGTTCTTTTAAAATTTATATGAATGATGTAGGTTTGCTTAGAAATATGGCAAATTTAGATAGTAGGATTGTAATTCAAGGAGACAGATTGTTTGAGGAATTTAAAGGAGCTTTTAGTGAAAACTATGTATTGAATATGCTAAATGCTACTTTGGACAAAGTTCCAAATTACTTTACTTTTGATAGACACGAAATTGATTTCATTATTCAATACCAAAATAGAATAATTCCTGTAGAAGTAAAAGCAAATAAGTCAACAAAAAATATTAGTTTAACAAGATATAATGAAAAATACAATAATGATTTTTCTATACGATTTTCAATGAATAATTTAACTAAAGATGGAAATTTAATTAATGTTCCATTATTTATGATAGAGTATCTAGAAAAATTTATAAATTAATATAAAAAGTTATTCCAGTGTATCAAAATAACTTTTTAAGTATCCCCACATTTAGAGATTTTACCCCCGTGTGTACTACAGAAATAATTGCTTTTTCTAAAGCTAATACATATTTTGAGAATTTAAATGCATGTTTAATTGGATTGAGCGTAGATAGTAATCCATCACATCTGGCATATCTAAAGTTACCAACAAAATAAAATACAAGCAATCACCTGTGAAAAATATAATTACAATTGTATTGAAGAATATCATTTCTTATGATATAAATATAACATAAAGAATAAGATATAGTAGGTGGAGAAAATGAATATATTAAATAATTGGTTATTATATGTGTCATTGTATTTAGTTTTAGCAACAGTCTTTACACAATTTTATAAAATTACAACAAAGACACTAACAAAAGCAGGAGCTTTAACTGTTTTATTAGAACTTATGGCAGGAATTATAGTATTGTTTTTATGCCCATTTTTTGAAATGAAGTTTCCTACAGATATAAAAGTATATATATCATTAGGATTTGCAATTATTTTTTATGCAATAACAGATAGATTAAATACTACTGTACGAAAAGAAATAGAGGCTTCAACTTTCAGTATACTAAAACAGATATCAACTGTATTTATGATAGTTGCAGGAATACTATTCTTTAAAGAACCTATTATATGGAATAAAATTATAGGAGCTGTATTAATCATTTTTAGTAATATTTTAATTTTTTATAAAAAAGGTAAGTTTAAGTTTGATAAATATGTATTGATTGGTGTATTATCTAATTTATCTTTTTCAATAGCTATGTTTTTAGATGTAAGTATTTCTGACAATTTTAATTTACCGATATATGTAGCAATTACTCTAATAGTACCAGCAATCTTAATTTTTATATTTGATAGAATAAAATTTTCCGAAATTAAAACAGAATTTAAAAATGGAAACAAAAAGGCTATGATAATTACTTCTCTCACATGGGGATTAAGCATATTTAGCCAATTAAGAGCATATCAACTAGGAAATGTTACAACAATAGCACCATTATGTGCATTAACGGTTATATTGAATGTACTAGTTGGCTATTTGTTCTTAAAAGAACGAGATAGTTTATTGAAGAAGATATTAGCTGCTATTTTAATAATTATCAGCGTTATTTTGATAAAAATACTTTAGATTAGGGAGCTGAAAATGAAAGAATATCCTGATTATTTATATCATTATACTAGTATTGAAAATCTAGCTTTAATATTAAAAAATAAAACAATTAGATTTAATAGTTTAATTAATGTTGATGATCCAAGTGAAATAAAAACGATGGAAACTGATGGTATAGGAAAATATTGCTATTGTAGTTGTTGGACAGATGAAGAAGAAAGTATCCCATTTTGGAGCATGTATACTAGGGATATGCATGGAGTAATGATAAAAATGATTTCATTTCCATTTTATAAACATGAACAATTTTTAGATTATTATGATAATGGTAAGGTAATACAAACATATATACCAAAGTACATTTTTAACTTAAATAATGTATATACAATCCCAACAATTCCTTTTTTGAGAAAAATAGAATATGTAGAGCATCCTACAATTAAAGTCTTTGATAAAATAATAAAGAAATCGAATGGTTTATATGATTTTACTGGTAATATGAATGAGATTGGATTGTATAAGACATTACCTTGGTCTTTTCAATCAGAGTGGAGATATTCTATGGTTTTATTGCCACACGATAATATAGGTGGTATCAATATTGATGTATCAAATAATAATGTTGGATTATTACAAAATTACTATGATATCGAAATAAGTGAGGTTGCCTTTAATTCTATGGAAATTGTAATTGGTCCAAAAGCAAATGCTGGTGAAAAATTATTGATAGAAACAATATGTAATAAATATGCACCTAATATAAATATTTCAAATAGTATTTTAAATATACGTTAGAACAATTATACTTTTCAATATTTAGTATAAATTATAAAAATAGAAATATAATAATACTAATAGATAAATTTAGCATTTTGCTTGACAAAATCAAGCTTTAAATGTTATACTATCTATAGTAGATCAGTAGTTCAGAAACCTACGGGACTGAACTCGGAATGAATCGTACCTCGGGTAACCTACGGGTCCGAGGTCTTTTCTTATCATAAAGGAGGAAAATATTGGAAAAAAGATTCAAGACAATAGATGAACAAATAGAACTATTACAAAATAGAAATTTACATATAGAGAATGAAGAAACTGCAAAAGCAATATTATTAAACAATAATTATTACTACTTGATAAATGGTTATAAAGATTTATTTTTAAACAAAAAGAGTGCAACGGAAAAGTTTAAGAATGGGACAACTTTAGAAGAGCTTTATAGTTTATATGAATTTGATAGAAAAATAAGAATTATATTTTTAGAATATATTTTATTAATTGAAAGAAAAATTGATACATATATAGCTTATGAGTTTTCAAAAAATTATGGACATAAAGATTATTTAATTCCAGAAAATTTTAATTATATCAGCAAAAACAAAGAATTAATTGATAAGTTTTTGAATGATATTAATCTTGAAATATCACATCAATATAAAAATTCTAATAAGATGATCAGTCATTATATAGATACATATAAGTACATACCTTTATGGGTATTAATTAGAATATTATCTTTTGGAAAAGTTTCAAAATTTTATAGTTTTATGAAACAAAAAGAACAAAATAATATAAGTAGAAAGTTTAATATAAAAAGCAAAATATTAAAAGTATATCTAATAAATCTAGGCAATATACGCAATATATGTGCACATGATGAAAAATTATACGATGTTATTTTAAAACAGAGAATTAATACTACTACCTATCATAGAAGTCTAAATTTAATAAAAAATGAGGGTAAAACTGTATATGGAACAAGAGATTTGTTTTCAATAGTAATTATATTAAAAGCACTGTTAGAAAAAGCACAATTTAATGAATTTTTTAATAGGGTAATAGAGACGATAAAAGAACTAGAAAATAAACTTTTATCATTAAAAATAGATAAAGTTTTATATAAAATTGGGTTTCCTAAAAATTATAAAAACTTATTAGAATTATAATTAGAATTTAAATAAATTATGTAAGAAAAATTTTTTAAAGTTGATACAAAAAATCTTCTCTCGGAGAGCAAAAAAGGTTTTAGGAAATCTTCTTAAACAGCAAAAACGGTGTCAAAACACCAAGCTGGCGAATATTGGGCATTAAAAATGATCCTCAATATTCGGTAATTTTTTATAACAAAAAATTGCTATTGTATTTATAAATACTTTTTGATAAAATAACATCTAGGAGGGATGTAAAATGAGTTATGAATTATCAAATAAAACTAAAGAACTACTTTCAAAAAGAATAGGTATACCATATGAAAAATTAATACAAATGGATGATGAAGAAATAGATGCATATATAGAGCAAAAAACAGGAAAGAAAATTACTTGGCCTAAAGGAGCAAAAGTTGATGGATTACCAATTAGAACAATGGAAGATATAGATAAAAGAATAGATGAATTGGAAAGATAAATTTCAAGTTATAGAGAAGATAAAAATAAATATCTTCTTTTTTTGTACCCTTTTTTCTTTTTATATACCCATTTTAATCAACTACAAAAATTACATGTTAATGTATTCGTAAATTCAAGCTAAAAACTAGTCATTTTTTAGCTTTAGTTTTAATAAAATTTACGAAGGTGAATAAACAATGAGTGAAAATAATACAGATAAAAAAGAACAAGTATTTTGCATCTTTAGTAATGACAAAGAAAATATAAATAAGCAAATAGAAAAAAGCTTTATTTTCTATTTAAAAGATACAATTAAAAGTGATAAAGAGCCTTGAAGATTTGAATTAATAGCTATATAATCTTTCTAGCAGGTGATTGCTAGAATAATGGAGGTGCAAATGGGTTTTAGCAATCAAATTACAACAAATAAAGCATTTAAAGTAGGAATATATATACGTTTATCTCGTGAAGATGGAGACAAGTTAGAAAGTGATAGTATTTCAAATCAAAGAGATATTTTGCAAAGGTATATAAAAGAAAATCAGCTTATTTTTATAGATGAATATAAAGATGATGGAATTTCACGGAACAACTTTTGATAGACCTAATTTTAATAGAATGCTACAAGATATCGAAAACAAAAAAATTAATATGGTAATTACAAAAGACTTATCAAGACTTGGAAGAGATTATATAAAAACAGGTTACTATATAGAAAACTATTTTCCAGAAAAAAATGTAAGATATGTTTCAATATTAGATGGTATAGATACTTCTTTGGATAGTACAAATAATGATGTAACACCATTTAAAGCAATCATAAATGATATGTATGCAAAAGACATTTCTAAAAAAATCAAAGGAGTTCTGCGAGAAAAAGAATTAAAAGGAGAATATTTAGGAAGTATTGCTCCCTATGGCTATAAAAAAAGTGCAATATGCAAAAATAAGCTAGAAATAGACAAAAATGTATCTTGTGTAGTAGAAAAAATATTTGAATTATATTTACATGGAAATGGATTACAGAGAATATCAAATATTTTAGACAAAGAAGGAATTGATCCACCTAGTAAATACTTGGGTTTAAAACATCAAAGAACAACATGGAATCCTAAATCTATAAGAGCAATGCTTGTAAATGAAGTATATATTGGAAATACTGTTCAAAATAAATGTGTTTCTGTTTCCTATAAAATAAAAAAACGAAAACCTAAAAATGAAAGTGAATATATAAGAGTAGAAAATACACATGAGCCTATCATTAAAAGAGATACATTTATAAAAGCACAAGAAATTTTAAAAAGTAAAAAAAGTCTATCAACACCAAAACATAATGAATTATTAAAAGGATTAATCTTTTGCCATAATTGTGGTAGACAGCTTAGAATTTGTTATCGTGGGAAAGTTAAAAAAATTGGCTATATAGATTGTAGTTTAGCAAGAGGAAAAGACAAGAAATGTATAACTTGTAACTATAATTATAATAAATTCGAAAATAAAGTGCTTCATAATATAAAAGATATAGTTAATACATTTTGTGATAAAAATGCTTTAAAATTAATATATGAAAAAAATAAAGATAGTTATTCTTCACTTATTAAAGTGGAAGAAGAAAAATTATTAAATATAAAAAACAACATAGAAGATGTGTCAAAAAAATTAGATAAAATGTATATGGATAACTTAAATGGAATTATTACAAACGATGATTACTTTAGATATTCAAGAAATTTTATCGAGCAGAAAGAAAAGTTAATAAAAGATAAACTCAACATACAAGACAAAATAAAAATATTACAAAATAATATTCAAATAAACCAAAATAAAGAAAAAGCTGACAAAGTAATTGAAGAATTTTTGAAATTTGAAAATCCAAGTAAAAGGATACTATTTGAATTAATAGATAGAATAGAATTAGATGAGTTTAAAAACATATACATATACTTTAATTTTTCAGAATTAAACATTGTTAAAGAACAATTGAGTAATATGAATTTTATCGAAAGTGCATAGTTTATAAAATAATTAGCAATATATCATTCTTTTATAAATTTAAGTTGGTAAAAAAAGCAACACATCACATTTGGCGTGGCTTGATAACATATACCAAAAAACAGGAATTGAAGTTCCTTTTCCAATAATTGCAGATCTAAATGGAAATATTGCAAGACGATATGGAATGATATCGAATGAAGTAAATCCAAATGTAACTGTAAGAAATGTATTTATAATAGATGATAAAGGTGTAGTTCGTACAATCTTTATTTATCCAATGAATGTAGGAAGATGTATTCCTGAAATATTAAGAACCGTAGAGGCTCTCCAAACAGCAGACAAAACAGGTATGTCAACACCAGCAAATTGGACACCACGGAAATCCACTAATAGTTGCACCACCCCAGACATTTGAAGAATTACAACAAAGACAAAAAGAAATAGAAGAAAACAGGAATGGTTTTAGTTGGTATTTGAGTTTTGCAAGTCCGCAAGAAAATGAAAAAGAAAAGCAAAATTGTAATAGGAAGGTAGAAGAAAAATAAATAATTAAGTAGAAATTTGTCAACTTATTTAACTTCTCTTAATATAATATATTAATCCACATTATGAAGAGGAGTTGAAAAAACATGATAGAAGAAATGAAAATAAAATACAATTGTGATATGTGTGAAGAAGATAGACATCCTTGTAATGGCAATAAGAAAAATAAATGTTCTTGCATATGTGTAGTAATTGCAATACTTGCAGCCTTATTTATAGGAATTATCGGAGTAATAATTGGAGCTGCTTTAAGTGCAGTAATACTTGCTTCATTAGCCGCAGTAATAGTGCTTGCAGTAGTATTGTTTATATTATTAGTACTAAGTATAATTATTGCTATATGTACAAAATGTAAAAATAAAAAGAATTGTTGTAAATAACAATTATAATAAAATGGGCAGGGATGTATAAACCCTGCCTTTTAGTATTTATAAAATTAAGAATATTGTAAGGTTTTATTTATTGATAATTGCACTATTTTATGCTATTATAAAATCAATTAAAAGATACTTAATTAATTTTTTTGAGGTAAATGTATGGGAAAAAAGAAGAAAAAAAGTAAGAAGAAAAGTAAGAAGAAAAATTTGATTTTTATAATAATACTTTTACTAATAATTGGTGCTTTTTCTCTTAAATTATATATGGATAATAGTTATAAGATAAATGATAATAGATCTAGTAAAATTGCAAAAGATGATGAAGATGAAATAACAGAAGAATCAAGTTTTCCTGATGAAGTGTTTAAAGTACCTGTACATACAGAACTAATTGATAGTGGCACAGAAACAAGACCAGGAATAAAAAGAAAAATAAAATATTTAGTAATTCATGAGACAGATAATTTTGAAAAGGGTACAGGAGCAAAAAATCATGCTAAATTTCTAAAAAATAGCAAAGATTCTACATCTTGGCATTATACTGTAGATGATAAAGAAATATATCATCATATTCCAGATAATGAAATTGCACATCATGCAGCTACAGATATTGGTAATAGATATGGAGTTGGAATAGAATTATGTGTAAATAAAGATGGAAAGTTTAATAAAACATTTGAGAATGCAACTAAACTTGTAGCATATCTACTTAAAGAATATAAATTAGACACATCAGATATAAAGACTCATCATGATTTTTCTGGTAAAGATTGTCCTCATACTATATTAAAAGATAATAGAATGAATGAGTTTATTAGAAAAGTTAAAAAACTTCTTTAAATAAAAAGAAGGCAGGGGTACAAACCCTGCCTTTATGTATATAAAAGCAAAATTTATACTCCTAACCTAAAATTTAGATATTGTTAAAAACTAGTATAAAACTTATTTACCAATCATTTGGTTTTCAGCTTTTTGTATTAATTTTCTAACCATGTTACCACCGATTTTACCAGCATCTTTTGAAGATATATCACCGTTGTATCCGTTTTTTAAATTAACACCTACTTCACTAGCTACTTCATATTTGAACTTATCTAAAGCGTCCATAGCTTCTGGAACTACTTTTTTGTTGTTGTTTGATGTTGCCATTCTTAATTCACCTCCTAGGAAAGTTAATTTTATATTTGTTATAATTCGAAAAACAAAATAATGTATATCTCGTTTTTCAATATATATAATGCACAAAAAATAAAGAAATAAACAAGAAATATTTGTAAAAAATAAAATAACAAAATAAATATTAAAAAAAAACGAACTAAATATGGCAAATATAGCAATATATTGAATTCGATGTCGAAATATTGAACTCTTTAATATAATATGCTATACTATATAATAAAAAATCATATGAAAAAATTTGGAGGTATAAATGTATAAATTAATTGCAATAGATTTAGACGGAACTCTTTTAGATTCTTATGGAGATGTTTCTATTCAAAACAAACAAGCAATAGAAAATGCAAAAAATAAAAATATAGAGATTGTTTTGTGTTCTGGAAGAATGTCATCATCAGTAATTGGAATAGCAGATGAAATAGGTGCAAATAACTATATGATATCTGGAAATGGATCTTTAGTATATGATCTTAAAAAGAAAAAAATATTATATAATGAATGTATTCCAAAAGAAATTGCATTGAAAATAGTAAAAATATGTGATGAAAATAGTATATATTATACAATAAATACAGAAAAATATATACTTTCAAAATCATTAAACTACAATTTAATGTATTATTATTATGAAAACAGTAAAAAAGCAGAAGATAAAAAGACCAATATAAATATAGTAGAAAATATAGAAAAGTATATTAAAGAAAGTGATGTAGGTCAAATAACTAAAATAACTATTAGCGATGAAACTAAAACGATATTTAATGGAATATTAAAAAAATTAAATGAGGTTCGGAAAAATAAATATATTAGAAGTTTCAAATATGTCTAGGAAAATAGTAAAAACAGGTACAGAAAAGGCTGAATTAAAATATTTTTATACAGAGATAACAAAAGAAAATGTAAATAAGTGGAATGCGATTCAAAAACTTGCGGACTATATGGGAATAGAGAAAAATGAGATAGCAGCAATAGGAGATAATATAAACGATTTAGAAATGATAACAGAAGCAGGGCTTCGGAATAGTTATGGGAAATAGTGCACTAGAAAAAAGAAATATTGGAAAAATTGTAGTACCAGATAGTAATTCAAGTGGTGTTGCAGAGGCAATAAATAGGTATATATTGTAAGAAACACATAAAAATATTACAGAAATTTTACAAATTTATTACAAAATAAATAAAATATTGTATATTCAATATTAATATAGTATAATAATCAATAAGATAAAATATTCTGTCAAATTATGCAGAATATACGAGGAGGAAATAAGTTATGGCAATGAATCCAATGCAAAAAAAAGCAAGAACATCATTTTTATTAGGAATGTTTTTAACTTTAGTAATTACAGGATTAATAATTGCATTTTTAATTATGCAATTAGGAAAAATAAAGAAAGAGCAAGATGCTATACAATATAAGCAAGTATATGTAGTAAGTCAGGCTACTGCTTCAGGTGAAAGATTAGAAGGAGCAACTACAGTAAAAAGAGTAGAAAGTACAGCTGTTCCAAGTAATGCTATAACATCAGCAAATGCAGCTACATATTTAACAGAACTTGCAACAGCAAAAATTGAACTAGAAATAGGAACAGTTCTTACAACTGATATGATTAATGCAGAAGGACAAGCAGATACAGCAGATGTAAGAATGCAAGAATATAATATGATAATTTTACCAAGCAAACTAGAAGTAGGACAAACAATAGATATAAGATTAAGACTTCCTTCTGGTGAAGATTACATAGTTTTATCAAAGAAATATATAGAAGATACTAATGCAAATACAATATGGATAAAAGTAGGAGAAGATGAAATACTAACTATGAGTAATGCAGTAGTTGAAGCATATATAATGCAAGGTGCATTACTATATGCTACAATATATACAGATGCAGGAAACCAAGGAGCTACAACACCAACATATGTTGTAAGTAATAATGTAATAAACTTAATGAACTCAGATCCTAATATAGTACCAACAGCTAAAGCTGCACTTGCTGCAAGATATACAGATGCTGCAAGAGCACAAAGAGATGTTATAAACCAAGCTAAAAATAGTTATAATGAACAAGCTAAATCAAATGTAGAGTCAAAGATACAAGAAGAAATACAAAAAACACAAGCTGCAAGACAAACATATATTGATTCTTTGGGAATTTAAATAAAAGAGATAAAGCAAAAAGTAAAAGATAAATATTATCTTTACTTTTTGCTAAGTTAAAACAACTTGAAGGAAAGGAATGGTAAACTAGGCATGAAAACAGTGGGCTTTATAGGGGGATATGATAAAATAGACTTAATATTATATATTGCTAGAATACTTACTTTACTAAAGAAAAAAGTATTATTAATAGATGCAACAGTAAACCAAAAAGCAAGATACATAGTACCTGCAATTACTCCAACTAGAACATACATAACAGAATTTGAGGGATTCGATGTTGCAGTAGGCTTTAGAAGTGAAGCTGAAATAAAACAATATTTAGGAATTGGAGAAAAACAATTAGAGTATGATATAGCTTTAATAGATATAGACACTCCTGATATGTTTGTTTCTTTCAATGCAATAAAGAACTTTAATAATTGCTTTGTTACAGCTTTTGATTTATATTCTTTAAAAAGAGGGTTAGAAGTATTAAGTGCATGCACAGTACCAACAAAACTTACAAAAGTATTATTCTCAAAGCAAATGCTTAAAGAAGAAAATGAGTACTTAGATTACTTATCATTAGGATATAAAATAAAATGGGATAAAAATATAGTAAACTTTCCAATAGAACTTGGAAATTATAGTGTTACAGTTGAAAACCAAATAGTATCAAGAATTAAAATGAAGAGATTAAGCGATCATTATAAAGATAGCTTAAAGTATTTAATGGAAATGCTCTTTGATGGGGAAATACCTACAAGAGAAATCTCAAAAATAATGAAAACTTTAGAAAAGGATGGATAGAATATGACAATTGTTACTTTTTGGAATAATAATACAGGCAAAATTGGACAAACTCATTCAGCACTAGCAATAGCTGCACACATGGCAGTAGAACACAACTATAAAATATTGTTAATGTCAACTAAATATAATGATCAGGTTACTATGAAAGCATTTGGGTTTGATCAAATAACAAAAACAGTAAATTTACTTACTAATAATAAAAATACAATGGATTTAGAGTCTGGAATAGAAGGAATGTCAAAACTTGCATTATCAAACAGACTTACCGCCGATATGGTACCTAATTATACCAGAATGATCTTTAAGAAAAGATTAGAAGTCTTAGCAGGACCACAAGATAGAGAAGATGAAAAAATAGATTATAAAAAAATCTATGATTCATGCAAAACTATTGCAAATATTGCAAGACAATATTATGATATAGTATTTGTAGATTTAAATAATGGACTTGATGAGGAAGCAACTAAGGCAATATTGAAAATATCAAATATTGTTATTGTAAATGTTGAACAAAAACCTTCAGAATTTACAGAGATGGTAAAGCTAAGAAGTGATTTAGACTTTTTAAATCAAAAAAATACTATGTTTTTAATAAATAGATATGATAGAAGTTCTAAATATTCAACAAAGAATGTAACAAGAGACTTAATGGAAAAAAAAGAAATTCTATCAGTTCCATATAATCATCTCTTTGCAGAAGCTATGCAAGAGGGAACAGCAGCAGAATTCTTTTTAAATCCAAAAATAAGAAAGTTAGATGATACAGAAGATAGAACAGCATTTTTTATAAGCGAATTAAAAAGAGCTGAAGAAGCAATAATTTACAAAATGCAAGAACTACAAATGAGGATTTAAAGAACTAAGAAGGAGGAATCCTAGTTATGAATTTAATGAACATGTTAGCAATTTTACTAGTCTTAGCAATAGCTGGTTTCATAGTTGCAAGAATATTAGTAGCAAGAAAAAATCAAGAAGTTGAAGAAGATGTAGAAAAAGACGATAAAACATATACACTAGAAATGATGACAGCTTTTGTAAAAAGAAGATTGGATGAAATTACTAAAATAAACTTATATGATATAGGATTATCAGAAGAAGAATTAAAAAGAAGAAAGAATAAAAAATACGAGTTGAAAAAAGCTTTAAAAGGTTGTACATATGGCGATGTTAATGATAAAAAATATGTTAAGGAATTAATCTTTGACTTATTATCTAAAGAATATGGCACAGATGAGACTAATATATCAAAAGCTATTCCTTTTGACATACCTTCATTATTAACAGCCCAAGATAAATTTGATATATTAATTTATGTATATAAGCAACAGTTTGGATATGAGGCTTTGACTGAACTTATAAAGAAATATAATCTTGATTCTTTAAAATATATTTCTGGTGAATCAAAACCTTCTTATGTAATAACATCAGAAGAAATAGATGATATATTTGAAAAAGAAAATATAGTTTTAAGTTATAAAGATAAATTAAGTGTAGTAGTACAAAGAATTTATCAACAATATAAAGGTTATAGTAGTATAGATGAAGTAAGAGATATGAACATAGATGGTGTATCAGGTGGTGTATCAGGACTTCCTGAAAGCTTTTTAAGTCAAGTTGCTCAAACAGATGGAGATTACTTAGATCAAATACTAGAAAATAAAGTACCAAGAGCATGTGATAGTATATGGATATTCTTCCATGGTGTATCAATAAGACTTGCATTTTTAACATTTGGTACAGAGAGTGAGCTAAAGAGAGTTTGCCAAAATATATACAAATATAACAATCCAGGACAATTATCAGATTCAAATGGTTATAAAATCAATGAAATGAAAGATGGTTCTCGTGTCGTTGTTGTTAGACCATCATTCTCTGAAACATGGGCATTCTTTGTAAGAAAATTCGATGTAAAGCGTGCAACACTAGAACAGATTATAACATGTGATGGAAAAGATGAAGCAATAGATTTATTAAAATTCCTAGTAAAAGGAGCAAGAATAATATCACTTACTGGTGAGCAAGGTTGTGGTAAAACAACAATGCTTATGGCGATGATAGAAAACATATATGAAACTATGAACATAAGGGTTCAAGAGGTTGCATTCGAGCTTCACTTAAGAAAAATATATCCAACAAGAAACATATTATCATTTAGAGAAACTGAAACAGTTTCTGGACAAGAGGGACTAGATGTTCAAAAGAAAACTGACGGTTCTGTAAATATCATTCGGAGAGGTTGCAACAGACCCAGTTGCTGCATGGATGATACAAGCTGCTCAAGTTGCTTCTAAGTTTACACTATTTACTCACCATGCTAAAACTTTCCCTAACCTAGTTACAGCACTTAGAAACTCAATGCTTAGAACTGGTGTATTCAAAGATGAAAAAACAGCAGAAGAGCAAGTTATACAAGTATTAAACTTTGATATTCACTTAGTAAAAGACTTTAGAGGAAGAAGATATATTGAAAGAATTACTGAATGTATACCAGTAGAAAATAAAAATGAATATACATTTGATCATAGAAAAGAAAAAACACTAGAAGGAAAATTAGATAAATTTATTGATAATGCAACACATTATTTTACAAAAATTACAGATAGAGAGACATATAGATATGTTAATATACTTGAATATATTGATGATGGATATGTTATAACAAATAAAATATCTGATACAAACTTAATAGAGATGAGAAACAATATGGATGACAGTGATATCGAAGATTTTGATAGGTTTGTTGAAGAACACTGGCAAGTTAAAGTAAAAGATGGTTATGCAGGAGTAGAGCCAATAATAAAGGAAAAAACTGCTACAAAGACAGGAACTACAAAAAAGAGAACAAGAAAAGCAAAAGCAGAATAAACAAAGGAGGTGCTTTAGAATATGACTAACCAAGCGGTATTGTACTTAATGGGTGGAACTGTTGCAGCGCTTGTTGTTATAGTTATTGCTTATGTACTTATTAATAAGGCACTAAATAAAGGTGATAGAAAGTATTTAAGAGAACTAAGACAGGGAACAAAAGTAAATAAATATTCATCAGAGGTATTATATCAAAAATTATATATGATATATGTTAAAATACCTGGAATTAAAAGATATTTATTAAAATTAAGAAGAAGACTAGAAATAATAAGTATACAAGATGAATATCAGACAAGAAGACAAGCATCTGCGATAATTACAAAAGCATTACTTATAATAATACCTTTGACTATATTAATTATAGTAATGGCACATTCTAATACACTTCTTTTAGGAATATTAATAATATTTGAAATATTCATGATAGAATCAATAATAGATGGAATGGTTAGTAAACTTGATAGTAAACTTTTAAAACAACAAGTTGAGTTTTTCTCAGAAATTAGACATGCTTATCATGAATATAACATGGTAGAAGAAGCAATTTATCAAGTATCACAAAATGATGAATTAGAAGTTTCAAGACAGGGAGAAAAAATATATGAGATATTAATCTCAGATGACCCAGAAGAAGAACTAGAAAAATATTATGATATAGCACCTAATAGCTATTTAAAAGAATTTGCAGGTATTTCTTATCTAACAAGAGAATTTGGTGATAGAAAAAATGAAAATGGTGCTTCATTATACTTAAAGAATTTAAACAATATAACACAAGAAATGCAAATAGAAATACTTAAAAGAGATAAACTTGATTATGTATTTCAGAGCTTATCAGTTATATCAATAGTGCCAATACTATTTATAGAAGCACTTAAAAATTGGGCATTATCAAACTTTAGCTTTACAAGTAGCTTTTATAATGGAAAATTGGGATTAATAGTACAAATGGCTATAATAGTACTTACTTTTATATGCTATATGCTGATTAGAAAGGTAAAAGATACAACTTCAGATACAAATGCAAAAAATACACAAAATCCTTGGCAGAAAAAAGTATATAATATACCAATAGTAAAGAACTTTATTAATCTATTCATTCCTAAAAAAGGAACTAAGCAATATAAGAGCTTAACTAAATTAATGAAAGATGCTGCAACTGAAGATAAAATGGAATGGATATATGTAAATAAAATCTGTTTAGTTATTTTAGTATTTTTTGTATCAATATTCTTCATGACTAGAATACATAAAACAGCAATAGATTACATATATACTTCTCCTACATCAGATTATGATTTAATATCTATGTCAACTAAGCAAGAAAAAGCTGCGATGGAGACAACTGAAATAGATAATATATTCTTGGATATGTTTAAAGGTAAAACTAATGTAAAAGAGAGAGAAATAAAAACTGCAGTAAAAAATTCTAAATATTTCAGAGAATCAACAGAAGAGGAAATAGATAAAGCAGTAGAAAGAATATATACAAAACTTCAAACAATAAATAGTGAATATATAAAATGGTTCGAAGTGCTTATAGCATTAGTATTCTCAGCAGCTCGGATATATGGTACCAACTTGGCTACTATATTTCCAAAAAATATTGAGACAGCTTGAGATGGAAGACGAAGTAATGCAGTATCAAACAATAATACTTATGCTTATGAAAATAGAGAGAGTAAATGTTGAAATGATACTAGAGTGGCTAGAAAGATATGCAAATATTTTTAAAGCACCAATAACAAAGTGTGTGAACAACTATGAAAGTGGTGCTTGGGAGGCACTAGAAGTACTTAAAAATGATATATCTTATGCACCATTAATAACAATAGTGGAAAGTTTACAAGCAGCTGTAGAAAAAATACCTATTAGAGAAGCATTTGATGAACTAGATACAGAAAGAGAATATTACCAAGAAAAGAGAAAAGCATCAAATGAAAGATTAATATCAAGAAAAGGAATGATAGGAAAAGCAATAGGATTTGCACCAATGGTAGTACTTTTTGTAGGATATTTGATTGTACCATTAGTTGCAATAGGTCTAATGAGTATGACAACATCATTTAGCACTTTAGGTGGAATGGCATAAAACAAAAGAGGAGGTAGAATAAATGGAAAACGCATCAAAAGCTTTGATAATTGCAGGTCGGAATATTAATTGGAATAATTACAATTTCATTATTCTACTATATGTTTGGTAATGTATCTACATTAGTTGGTGAAACTGATAAGGATACAACTGAGGAACAAATAATAGCTTTCAATAAAGAATATGAAGCTTTTAATAAAAAAATAATGTATGGAGCAGATGTAATTACTGTATTTAATAAAGCTATGGATAACAATAAAACATATAATGCAACTCCAAGCAATGATAATAAAGAGTATTATATAGATGTAGTAATTCATTTTAGAACAGATTTTGGTACTAGAATTGAAAGGTATACTAGAAGAGAGGCAACAGCTTCTAATAGAAATAGATATGAAAAAAACATAACTAAAGAGGATATAGTATTTAGAGCTAACAACTCGTATACTTTACAAAGGGATAGAGAAAAAATTAAGTCATTATTGATAGATGCATTAAGCTGGTATGATGAAGATGAAGATATAACATATAATAATCAGGAATCTTCTGTAACTGAAGGATATTCTCCTGGATGTCAAACTTATACAGTAACATATTACCCAGCAGCAGAATTTAAAAGAACAATGTTCTATTGCAGTAATGTAGAGTATAGTCCAACATCAGGTAGAGTAATAAGAATGGAATTTACACAAAAGGTTTAATAGAAGGATAATGGAGGAAGTTTATGGAAAATGCATCAAAAGCCATAATAATGGCTGGTGGAATACTAATAGGTATAATAATTGTAACTATATTTGTATATGAAATGACCTCTATGTCTACTACTGCTAAACAATATGACGCAGAAATGGCAAGAACTCAGGTATTAGATTTTAATAGCAAAATTGAAGTCTACTTTGGTGAAAGTTATATTGGAAATACTCATATAGGGACTAGAGAACTCACAGCACAAGAAGTTGCAACTTTGTATAGCTATGTATATGAATGGAATTATGGAGGAGAAGGACATCCATCTGACATTGTAGAACTACATCTTACTGGTGAAGGATCTTTAGGAATAGATTCACTTAGTAGATTTTCAATAGTAAATGGAACTTTCACTAAATTACCAATAGAGACATTTTTAAATCAATTCTCAAGAATAATACAAGGTGATGAAGGAACAAGAGGAGAAAGGTTAAAGGGACAAACAGATTACTATTTTAGATGTGCTAACCCGATATATAGAGAAGGGGATGGAAGAATTTGTTCTTTCACAGTACAGAGTGTAAAAAGACAATAAATAAATCGATAAAAATATTGCAGAAAAATGTTTAAAGTGGTATAATAAAGAAAGGATATGTTGATGAAAAAACTTATTTATTCAATAATTATAGCTTTTATTGTAATATTAGTAGTAGTTCTCATAAATATAAGTGACAAAAATATCAAAAAAAATGATTTAATAAGTTTTAACTCACAATTTGAAGAATATGCAAATAGAACTATATATGGCACAGATGTCCTTACAATAATAAATAAGGCAATAGATAATAATGAGGAATTTGATATTAAAAAAGATGAAAACAATATTTATATAGCAGATGATGAAAAATCAGTTAAAATAGACATAACATTGCTTTCAAAAAATGAAAAAGAAGAAATAATAGAACTAACTTATCCTATGGAAAGATTAGAAAAAGCAGATTTAAATAAGTTTGTTTCTAGCTTTGGATTAACTACATTTAAGTGTGAAAAAATAGAATACAATTCAAAAAACAAGGTAAGCAAAATAAGTATTAAACAATTAGAACTTTAAAAAATAGTCTTTAATATTGACATTATTTGATAATAATGTTAAAAATAATATAAATAATTTATACAAAAGTTAAAAGGAGGAACAGTTTATGGAAAACGCATCAAAAGCTCTAATAATTGCAGGAGCTATATTAATCTCAATTTTATTGATAAGTATAGGTATTTTAGTAATGAACTCAGCAGGACAAATGACAGATAGAATGGATAGTTCAATGGATGAAACAGCCATACAATCTTTTAATAGAAAATTTGAAAATTATGTAGGTACAAAGAGAGGATCAGTAATTAAATCTTTAATTTCTGAAGTGGAAACAAGTAATACAGTAAATGTAAATGATCAAATAACATTAACAGGAGTTACAAATTTACAAGATGTTATATCAACAGCTAGATATACAGTTACAATTCAAAAAAATAATCGCGGGCTTGTTCATCAAATAAATATAGAAATGGAAGGTGGATCTACTACTACATAATAATTTGAAATTACTTCTAAATCTCTGAAAGGAAATTTTAGTTTATGGAAAATGCTGTAAGTGCTTTAAAAATAGCATTCGCTGTATTTGTATTTGTACTTGGACTTGCAATACTATTTAGTATGACTTCTAAAGCACAAGAAACAGCAAAATTTCTTGTTGCAGAAGCTGATAAAACTACATATTATGATTACTATGAAGAAAATGATGAATTAGTTGATGAAAACGGAAATAGAATAGTATCATTTTCAGATATAATACCAGCTTTATATAGATATTCGCAAGAAAACTATGGAGTAACAATAGTAGATAATGGTGGAAATATTGTTGCAAGATTTGATTTGGATACAGAAGTTATATGTAATAACTGGGAAACTTCATCAGCATTTAGTAAATACAATAAATATAAATTTGTGCTAGAACTTGAAAGAATATTTACAGAAGTTAATACAGAAGCAAATAGGATACATGCAAATACAATAAATACTAGTGTATTTGCACAAACTCCTCAAAATGTTACAACAGATGCTGCTGGTAAAATTACATATGCAGAGATAGACAACAATGCAAATAATAGAATGATAAATATTTTTGATAGACTATATTCACAACATACAAGTCGGTACAATAAGAAGACCACGCTACTGCTTCTGGGTAGGAAGTATGGGATGGACTGCCCAAAGGATTGATTCTGATTTATCTCGGAATAAATGTATACTTTAGTCAAACTAGAGTAGGAGAACAAGGAAATAATGCAGATAATGACCCTGATACACCAGGTAATCATATTGCACTTAATATAAACGGAAGACATGGTCTAATTGAATGGGCAGGAGATTTAAGATTTACAGAATACTTAGTAAATGTAGATAGAAATAATTATATATCAAGTGAAGATGGAACTGAGAAGTTATTCTCTTTTGGAGAAATAATGCAACCAATAAAAAAAGAATTAATATATGTACAAAGATAATGCTTTAAAGGAGGGATGTATATGGAAGGCGAAACACTAACTACAATAGTTGGCATACTTTTAGCAGCTATTTTAATTGGAATTTTCCCAATGATGTCTATTGCAGAAAGAACAGATGATATATCACAGCTTACAGTACAAACTGCGATATCTGAATTTGTTAATACTGTTAGAAAGACAGGAAAAATCACAGTTGAAAGTTATGATAAATTAGTTGCTGATTTAGGTGCAACAGGAAATACATATGATATAACAATGGAAGCACAAATATTAGATGAAAATCCATCAAAGAAAACTACACAAGCAGATGAAACAAAGATAGGTGAAAATATTTATTATTCAGTTTATACAACTCAAATACTTGATAAATTGGATACTAGTAATAAATATGTTCTAAAAGAAGGAGATATAGTAACAGTTAGTGCCTCAAATACTAATTCAACTATATCACAAATGTTAAAAAACTTCTTTTATAGCTTATCAGGAAATAATACATATAGAATAGTTGGTTCTCAGTCAGGAGTAGTAACAGTTACAGGAAGCTAAAATTAAATGAAAAGATAAATATATGTCTTTATCTAAGAAGTTATAAACTAAAAGATAAAGACATTATTTATATAGAATAATCTAAATTATATGGTTGTTCTATATAAATAATGTCAAGAAAGTCAAAGGAGAAAACTGTTATATGAAATTACAGAATTTAGTTATAATATTTATAGTAATAGCATTACCAGTAATTATTATATTATCTGTGTTTATAGAATATCAAGTAGATACAGTAAATTTAAAAGCAGATTACTCAGACAAGCTTTTAAGTGCAACACATGATACTTTGGTTACTTTTCAGATGAATACTACTAAAAATAAATATTCTTCAGTATCAGATTCATTAATAAGAGATATTGAGGCTTCTATAAATACATTTGCAACAACTTTATCTACTAGACTTGGAATGAGTGGTTCAAATAAAGATTATGCAATGTCTTATATTCCAGCACTACTCTTTACTTTATATGATGGATATTATATATATACACCTACTGCAAAAGAAGATGGAACTTTTGAACATTCATTAAAACCTTATGTATATTATACTAAACAATATGAAAGTGCGTCAGGTAATAAAAAAGTCGTTATTAATTTTTCATTAGATAACTATGTAGCTGTTTATTACGATAACAATGATGACAATTTATATAGATCAAGAGCAGGATATTTAGAAATCTTATCTAATAGTGAAGCTGATACTAGAGGAGTATATTATGATGAAGCTAGTGAAAGAGTATATTATAAAGGTATAGAAATAGAAAGAGATGAACAATTATTTAGAAAAACTTATACTTACAATTTAGATGATAATGGGGCTGCAATAGATTTTAATAATAATAATGATGTAGTAGAGACTAGTACCAGTGCTTATGATTATTATAAAGAAGCTTGGTATTTTACTCATTGGTATAATGAGATCATGGAAGAAGCACTTGGTGGAATTAATTTTAACAATTCTCCATTGAACATAGGTGTAGAGAATTCTCCATTACCAGGAGAGCCTTCAAGATTTAATGATGAGAAAAATAAGGTTATAGAAGATACAATAACTAGAAATTTAATTCAAGCGATGGAAGCATTTTCTGGTCATGCAGATGAAGAATTTAGAATGCCAGAGCTTACAGGAGAAGATTGGTATACAATTTTAAATAATGTTTGTATAATAAGTTTTATGCAAGGAATGCCTTGCGGTACTACTACATATAATGACTATGTAATAATTCCAAGTACAGAAAATAATGAGTATGTAAATGAAAAAGATATATATTATATAGGATATAATGTAAATCCTACTACAGGAGTTGTTACATCAACTGGAACAGCGCATAGAATAGGTTGTGAAAAATTACAAGGGGATTTAATTGTACGGATATAATAGGACAGAATTTACAATTCAAAGAGCAATACATAACAGAAGAGGTATAGGTTTTGAGGCTAATATAGGAAAAGCTTTAGAAAATCAAGATGGCTTATATATAAATAGTTATAGGCATAATGAAAGTGCTTGCTATTATTGTTCTGTGAATGCTACTGAGGCTAGTATTACACTTATAGATAAATTAAAAGATGATCATAAAATAAGTCCAATGCAACATAATCAGAGATTAAGCTCATATTACAAAGCTCTTGCGAGAGAAAAATATAATCTTAAGAAGATATCAAACTATGTAAATAATAGTGGAGATCAACATAATTAAAAAACAAAAGTTTTGGAAATTTTAATTTTCAAAACTTTTATTTTTACATAAAAAAGAATTTATGAATATTTTATTCAATTTTTTAGAAAATTTTGGATATTTAATTACAAAATTTTTAATTGTTTACTTTTTATATTTTTGGAAATACTAAAAGAAAATGCAATAAAAAGAAGGTAAGCAAATGAAAAAAGTGTTAAAGAAAACAGGGATAATTTTTTTACTCGTTTTTTTATTTACAGCATTAATATATGTAAGTGATATATCTAATCTTCCGAGTAATGTTATATTATTTGAGGGAGAAGCTTTAAGGCTAAATACAATATTTGGAGTAGAGCTTGAAACAAAGTTTTCTAGTAATCCGAATATAGAAAGAATAGAAAATTTTGAAACAGTTACTGTTTCAGCAGAAGTAAAGGATAAAGATAATGCAGACTACACAGAGACAATAAATTTAGATGTAAAAGTACTTGGAGCAAAAGTTAAAGAAATAAATGTAAATGTAATAGAAAAGCTTGAGGTAGTACCACTTGGAAATCTAATTGGTGTGAAATTATATACAAATGGTGTTTTAGTGGTTGGTATGAGTGAAATTTCAGGTACAGACGATAGTAAGCATAAACCTTATGAAAATTCTGGAATAGAAGAAGGTGATATAATATCTAAAATAAACGACAAAGATATTACATGTACAAATGATCTTACAACCCAAATAAATAAGTCTAAAGGCGAAGATATGTCTGTTACTTATATACGAAATCGGAGAAGTAAAAAATGCAACAATGAAGGCCATTAAATCAAATGACAACACATACAAAGTTGGACTTTGGGTAAGAGATGCAGCTGCAGGTGTTGGAACTGCAACATTTTATGAACCAAAGACAGGAAAGATTGCAGCCCTAGGACATGGGATAATTGATGCAGATACAGAAAAATTAATAGATATTGCTTCTGGAGAAATTGTTACAGCAAATATATTATCAGTGGTAAAAGGAGAAAATGGAAATCCAGGTAAAATTCAAGGTTCTATTGAAGGCGAAGTTACTGTTGGAGAAATAGATAAAAATACACCTTATGGAATATATGGCCATTTAGACAATATAAATCCATTATTTATAAATAAAAATGATAAAATAGAGATAGCTTTAAGAAATGAAATAGAAATAGGAGAGGCAGAAATTATTTCTACACTTGAAAATGGGGAGACAAAAAAATATAAGATAAAGATAGAAAAAATATATTTAAATAATAATATAGATAATAAAAGTATGGTAATTAAATTAACAGATGAAGAATTAATAAAGAAAACAGGCGGAATTGTACAAGGAATGAGTGGAAGTCCAATAGTTCAAAATGGGAAATTAATAGGGGCCTTGACACATGTAATGGTAAATGATACTAACTTAGGATATGCAGTGTTTGCAGAACTTATGGCTAAAAAGGCATTAGAATAATAAAAAATTCATAGAAAGTTTTATTTAACTTTCTATGAATTTTTTATTTACTAACATTGGACCAATATTAGTAACTGTACCAGCACCAAGAGTTAAAATAATATCCTCACTATGAGTGTTGGCTTTTAAGAATTTGACTATATCTTCAAAATTAGGAATATATAAAGCTGGTTTGCCAAGTGCTATCATTTTATCTGCTAAATCTTTAGATGAAATATTAAATATATTTTTTTCTCTTGCTGCATATACATCTGTTAATATTATATGGTCAAAATCAAGTAAAGATTCAGTGAAATCATCTAGTAGATTTTTAAGTCTACTATATGTGTGAGGTTGGAAAACAACCCAAGATTCATTAAATATTTTTCTATTTAGAGCAGCTGCTGTTGCTTTGATTTCAGTTGGATGGTGAGCATAATCATCATATACAGATATATTATTAAAAGAACCTTTATATTCAAGTCTTCTATTAGCACCAGTAAAAGATACAAATGCCTCTTTTATAGCAGAAGTTGAAATACCATAGTTAGTACAAAGAGCAATGCATGCCATTGCATTTAGTACATTATGCATTCCAGATATAGAAAGAGAGAAATTATCTAAAAATTCTCCTAAATGATAAACATCAAATGAAGCAAATCCATTTTTATCAAATTTTATATTTTTTGCAATAAAATCTGCATTGCTATTTTCTATACCAAATGTTACAGATTTTGCTTTTGTATGTTTATTTAAGCCAATGCTATTTTTATCATCAGCATTATACACAAGTAAACCATCATCTGGTAAAAGCCCTATATATTTTGTAAATGCATTTTTTATATTATCTAAATTTTTAAAATAATCTAAATGATCATTGTCTATATTTAAAACAATTTCAGCTTTTGGATGGAAGTGTAAAAAACTTTCTACATATTCACATGCTTCAAGTATTAAAAAATCACTATTCCCAATTCTATAATTACCATTTAATTGCTTTAAAATAGCACCTACTTGCACAGTAGGATCAAAGCCTGCTTTTATAAAACAAAGTGAAACTAGGGAAGTAGTAGTAGTTTTTCCATGAGTTCCAGAAATGCCAATTGTATCTTTAAAAGCTTTGGTAAGCTTACCTAGAAATACAGCTCTTTCACAAGTTTTTATATTTAGTTTGTTTGCTTCAAGAAGTTCAGGATCATCTTGAGAGATAGCCGCAGTATAAACTACTAAATCTGCATTTCTGACCTTTTCTAAATCTGAACCGAATAGTGACATCAATTCCATCTGAAATGAGCTTAGAAGTTATTTCAGATTCACTAAAGTCACTTCCTGTTATATGTACACCAAGGTTATTTAGTGTTTCTGCAATACCACTCATACTTACTCCACCAATACCGTATAAAATGTATAGTGTTATATTTTTTTATATCTTCTATCATTGCCATCATAATTATGACCTCCATATTTATACACTTTGTATATTATACAATTATTATATATTTTTTTCAACTATTTTGTGCTAAATACAAAGCCAAATTAATATAAAAGTGTTATTTTATTTCTATCTTGCTTTATGAAATTTTCTTTTTTTAGTGTAGATAATTCTCTAGTCATTGAACTTCTATCTACTGCAAGATAGTTTGCAAGTTCTGTTATAGAAAATGGAAGAGTGAAGGTCTTTCCTTTTTGTTTAGATAAGAGATTAAAATATCCAAGTAGTTTGTCTCTTGTAGATCTTCTGGATAAAAGTTCTATTCTAGAAGTTAAATCAGTAATTTTTGTAATAACTAAGTTAGGAAAATATGATACTAGTTTTTTATGAAAAGAACAATTGGATTTACATTTTTCATTTATGTCATCATAAGAAAAAAGCAAAACTTTACACTTTTCTTTTGCCTCAACTAAAAATTCACTATTTGTATTTATTTGATAGAATATCTCTCCAAAAATAGAGTTGTTAGAAAAGTGTTCTGTAACAATTCTATTACCATTATAATCATATCTTACTAAATCAGCTGTTCCAGATATAAGAATACAAAACTGATTACGATTAACTAAAAAAGTTGTGATAGTTTCACCTTTATTGAAATCTTTTATTTGAACTTTTGAGCAACTATTAGAAAAATCTTCTATAAAGTTTGAAATATCTAAATTATTTATCATAAATTGTCTCCTTTGACAAAATTGTATCACAATAATGTTGCAATAGCAACAAAAAGATAGAGAGAGGTAAAAAGAAAAAGTAAATAAAGATACTGATACAGTAAGATTACATTGATTTATAATTGAATTAGAAAAAAGTAATTTGAATTTGTAATATATTTGTAATATTTTGGTAAAGGCTTCTGGGAGAATGAAAATCTAATTTAGTCAAAAAGGTTGTTGCAATTGCAACAGAAATTTATTTTTTTTGTTATATAATAAGCATGAAAATAAACAAGGGAGGAAATACTTATGAAAGTTATTAAAAGAGACGGAAGAGCTGTAGAATACGAGAAAAATAAAATAGCAATTGCTGTTGAAAAAGCTAATAATGAAGTAAGAGGAAAAGAAAAAGCAAGCAAGGATGAAATTAGAAATATAGTGGACTATATAGAAGATTTAGGAAAAAAGAGAATCCTTGTTGAAGATATTCAAGATATAATTGAACAAAAATTAATGGAAATTGGAAAATATGATTTAGCTAAAAAATATATAGTATATAGATATACAAGAGCTTTGATTAGAAAACAAAATACAACAGATGAATCTATATTAAGTTTAATAAAGAATTCTAATAAAGATTTAATGGAAGAGAATTCAAATAAAAATGCAATAATAGCTTCAACTCAAAGAGATTTAATTGCAGGAGAAGTTTCAAAAGATTTAACAAAAAGAATGTTACTCCCAGAGAAAATTTCAAAAGCTCATGAAGATGGAATATTACATTTCCATGATGCTGACTACTTTTTACAACCTATATTTAATTGCTGTTTAATAAATGTAAGTGATATGCTAGACAATGGAACTGTAATGAATGGAAAAATGATAGAAACACCAAAGAGCTTCCAAGTTGCATGTACAGTAGTAACTCAAATAATTGCGTCAGTTGCAAGTAGTCAATATGGTGGGCAATCAGTAGATATAAAACATCTTGGTAAATATTTAAGAAAGAGTCGTGAGAAATTTAGAAGACAAATAAAAGAATTAAATGAAGATGGTTCAATGTCAGAAAAAATGATAGAAGAACTAGTAGATCAAAGATTGCAAACAGAACTAAGTTCAGGGGTTCAGACAATTCAATATCAAATAAATACATTAATGACAACAAATGGACAATCCCCATTTGTAACATTATTCTTAAATCTTGAAAAAGATGATGAATATATTGAAGAGAACGCAATGATAATAGAAGAAATTTTAAAACAAAGATATAAAGGAATTAAGAATGAAAAAGGTATATATGTAACACCAGCATTCCCAAAACTTGTATATGTATTAGATGAACATAATTGTTTAAAAGGTGGAAAATATGATTATTTAACAAAACTTGCTGTTAAATGTTCATCTAAGAGAATGTACCCAGATTATATTTCTGCTAAGAAGATGAGAGAAAATTATGAAGGTAATGTATTTAGTCCAATGGGATGTAGAAGTTTCTTAGCTCCTTGGAAAGATGAAAAAGGAAACTACAAATTTGAGGGCAGATTTAATCAAGGTGTTGTTAGTATAAATTTACCACAAGTTGGAATAATTGCAGGACAAGATGAAGAAAAGTTTTGGAAATTACTAGATGAAAGATTAGAACTATGTAAAGAAGCATTAATGTGTAGACATTATGCTTTACTTGGAACATCAGCTGATGTAAGCCCAATACATTGGAGATATGGAGCTATTGCAAGACTTGAAAAAGGTGAAAAGATAGATAAACTATTAAAAAATGGATATTCTTCAATATCTCTTGGATATATAGGTATATATGAAGCAACAAAGGCTGTAAAAGGAGTATCTCATACAACAGAAGAAGGAAGAGAGTTTGGACTAAGAATAATGAACCATTTAAAGGATACTGTTGCTAGATGGAAAGATGAAACCGGACTAGGATTTGCACTTTATGGAACACCAGCAGAAAGTTTGTGTTATAGATTTGCAAGAATAGATAAAGAAAAGTTTGGAAGCATTGAGGATATAACAGATAAAGGCTATTATACAAATTCATATCATATAGATGTAAGAGAAAAGATAGATGCATTTGAAAAGTTGAAATTTGAAAGTGATTTCCAAAGATTATCAGGTGGAGGAGCCATATCTTATGTAGAAGTTCCTAATATGAAACATAATTTAGATGCATTAGAAGAAGTTGTCAAATTTATATATGATAATATACAATATGCTGAATTCAATACAAAATCAGATTATTGCCAAGTATGTGGATTTGATGGAGAAATTAAAATAAATGAGCATATGGAATGGGAATGCCCAAATTGCGGAAATAAAGATAAAAGTAAAATGAATGTAGTAAGAAGGACTTGTGGATATTTAGGAGAGAACTTCTGGAATGAAGGTAAAACTAAGGAGATTAAATCAAGAGTGCTACATTTGTAAAAAAATAAGGGCGACTAATAGTCGCCCACTTTAAAACTATGAAAAAAGAAGGAATGAATTATGAATTATGCAACAATAAAAAAATGTGATGTAGCAAATGGACCTGGTGTCAGAGTATCTTTATTTGTAAGTGGTTGTAATCATCATTGTAAAGGATGTTTTAATTCAGAAGCTTGGGATTTTAACTATGGAAAAACATTTACAGAAAAAGAAGAAAATGAAGTTATGGAAGCATTAAAGCCTGAATATATAAAGGGATTATCTTTACTTGGAGGAGAACCACTTGAACCAAAAAATCAAGAAGGGTTACTTTCTGTTGTAAAAAAAGCTAAGGAATTATACCCAAATAAACCTATATGGTGTTATACAGGATTTTTATTTGATGACCAAGTATTAAATGGAATGTCTAAAACAAACGAAACAACTAAAGAATTATTAAAGTACTTAGACTATGTAGTAGATCGGAAAATTTGAAGAAGAACATAAAAATCCAATGCTAAAATTTAGAGGTTCTTCAAATCAAAGAATAATAGATGTTCAAGAAACATTAAAAGAGAATAAAATTGTATTATGGGATAAAATGGACACATAAAGCTAAAAATATATTAGGAGAAGGATTAAATGGAGCAAATAAGTAGTATGATAAATACTTTTACAGAAATAAAAGAAAATAGATTGATAGATATCATAATTGCACTAGCTATTGTCATAGTATCTATTATGATAAGTTCATTTTTTTCAAAACTAACTATAAAAATATTTAAACTAAAGGAAAAAGATCAAAAAAAGATAAAAGAAAGTCCAATATATAAGTCTTTAAAATGGATATTTTTCTTGATTGGTTTATATATTGCGATACTTGTTTTAAATCTTCCATTAGAGTTATATTCTGCATGTAGAACTATAATTAGAGTATTAATAATTTGGAATGTAGCAGGAGTTATAGCTAATTTTATAGCACCTGACTCAAAAATTATGAAGAAGATTAGGGAAGCAGATAAAATACATGAAGATGATACTTTAATAAAAATTGTAAGCAAATTTGGAAAAATAGCTACATATGTAATTGCTATATTTATAATTATTTCCGAGCTTCACTTTGATATAAGTGGTTTAGTTACAGGACTTCGGACTTACAAGTGTTGTTATTGCTCTTGCAGCCCAGGATTTAGCAGAAAGTTTAATGAGTGGGATTGCAATAGTATCAGATAAACCATTTACAGTAGGAGACTTTGTTAAGATTGCTTCTTATGAAGGAACTGTCATGGAGATAAAATTTAGATGTACTAGAATTCGAACAGTAGAAGATACTGTAGTTACAATTCAAAATTCTACAATAACTAGTAGTGAAGTTGTAAATTATTCAAAAATGACAAAAAGAAGGCATGATATTGTACTAAATATGCCACTTGAAACAAAAAGTATAGTTCTAGAAAAATTAACTGTAATGATAAAAAGTGTATTAGAATCAGATGATGATGTAATACCTGATTCTGTGAGAGTATATTTTGATAATATTAATGATGAGGCTGTAAAGATAAAAATATATATGTATACTCATATTACAAATTTTGATGATTTCCTTGAGTTTAAGACTAAGGTAAATTTACTTGTAATTAAAGCGTTAGAAATGGAAGATATACATATTTCTTATCCAGGAGAAAATATATATTTACATTCAAAATAAATATACTAAAACTTTTAAATGAATAAAAATCACCTGAAATTCAGATAATAATTTTAGGTGATTTTTTATGAAAATATCTTGGATAAAGACAAAAAATGACAAAAATAGTTTTAGAGTATTTGAAAATATGGGGTTTGATGTATATAATCTAGAAGAGCCAGAGGATACAGATAAAAAGATAAATGAACTTATAAATGACAATTGCAAAACTATAATTTTATCTAATGAGATTGCTTCTTTTTCAAATGATATAATAACCAAATATAAAAAACAAGATGATGTAAGTATAATAATTGCTTCAGGTAAAAATGTTGAAAAGGATTAAGAGTTTACCTTGTATATAATTTCAAAATATGGAAATAATTATGATATGTTGATTTTTTATATAGGAGGTACATAAAAGTAGATATGAATATAAGTCAAATGAGAAATATAGTAGTCTTAAAGGATTTACCATCTAATATTGTAGATGAAGCAATAATAATACTTAAAAATAATAGTAAAGTTAAGAAGAAAGAGATTATAGAAAATCCATCATCTTTAAAAAAAATGGGAGAAAGTAGCTTAGGAAATAATGATGTTGCAGTAAGAGAAGCAGAATTTGTAGTTCAAAATTATTTAAAAGATTTGGAACATTCAAAGGAAACAAAAAGACATGTGAATATAATAGTTAACAAGTATAAAAAACTTCAAATATGCAGTTTTTTATTTATGATAACAACAATTATAGGAATAATTATTAGTATTATTAAATAGAGAAGCTTAAAAAATAAGCTTTTCTTTTTTTGTGCTAAAAAGTCTATTCTTAACATATAAATGAGTAAGTCAAAAGAATTTTAGGAGGAAAACAATGGAAAAAACATTAAACTCAAATGAGAGAGTAAGGAGAGCAGAAGAAATATATGCAAGAAGACAAAATGTAAGAGAAAGAACTAAAAGGACTACAGTAAATATATCTGAACCAAAAAATTTTAAGTTATTAAAAAAGCTTATTCTTCAGATTATTATATGTGTGCTTATTTATTTTATATTTTACTTAATAAGTACTACAAATTATAGTTTTTCGAATGAAACTATAGATAAAACCAAAGAATTATTATCAACAGATACTGATTTTGCAAAAATCTATGATAGCATATCACAAATGTTTGGAGGATATATAGAAAACTTAAAGTTAGATGGTAATATAGTTAATGAAGAAAATAAGTCTAATGAGGAGATATTACAAAAACAAAATGAGGTTCAGGGAGAAGAGCAAAAAGAGGAAGCTCAAACAGGAGAAGAGCAGACTGGTATTATAGATAATATAGAAGAAAATGAACAGACAGGAGAGGAAAGTTTAAGGGAAGTAAATGTAGATGAAACAGAAAGAATTAAAAATAAATTTTCCTTTTTGATACCAGTAAATCGGATGGGTTACATCTGAGTTTGGCACAAGAGAAAGTACTTCAAGTATAGTATCTACATATCATAAAGGGATAGATATAGGTGCAAATAAAGGGACTGATATAGTAGCTTCAATAAATGGAAAGGTTATAATCTCCAAATCATCTAAAACATATGGAAATTATATTATGATAGAAAATCGGAGAGATAAGAACAGTATATGCACATTGTAGTGAACTTCTGGTCAAAGAGCGGAGAAGAAATAGAACAAGGAAAGATTATTGCAAAAGTAGGGGATACACGGAAATGCAACAGGTTCACATCTGCATTTTGAGATTAGGATTAATGATACATGCATAAATCCAAGACTAATATTAAACTTTGGTCAAAATGCATAAAAAACTAAGATAAAGGGAGAAAATATGCATATTAAGTTTGACTTAAAAGTATTTATATTTGTTTTGATATTTTTCATAAGCGGAAATATCAAAAGTTATTTATTACTCATGTTATTTGCTATTCTTCATGAATGTGGGCATATCTTAGCAGGATTTTTGTGTGGATTGAAAGTACAAAGTTTAGAAATAATGCCAGTAGGAATTAAAGTTCTATTTAAAATAGATATGATAAACTATAATAAAAAAATAAAAAAAGCAAATTTGCTTGCATTGAAAAAATTGATAGTTGCAATTGCAGGGCCGTTGGTGAACTTACTTTTTGTAATGCTATTTATAATATTAGATAAAGAATACATAGTAGGTGTAGAAAGTGATATACTAATATATGTAAATGTGTTGATTTTCTTATTTAATATGCTTATTATATATCCGTTAGATGGAGGAAGAATTTTAAAAAACATAATCTATATTTTTAAAGGAAAAGAAAATAGTCTTAGGGTAACAAATATAGTGTCAAATGTTTTTGCTATTTTAGTAAGTATATTTACATTTTATTTAAGTATAATTTCTAAAAATTTCATATTTATTTTGGTATTAATGTACATATGGATTATTGTAGTAAAAGAAAATAAAGTATATAGCATAAAAATAAAAATGTATAAAATATTAAGAAATAATATTGCAATAAACAAAGATTAATAGTAAAATAAAGTGGAAAGGAAAAATACTTATGATGAAAAATGTAGAAAAAAACGAAAAGGGTATAGCAATGATTACTCTTGTTATTACAGTTTTGCTTATTATAATAATAACTTCTGCTCTTGCAAAAAATTCTTATGATTCTTTACAAGTTGGAAATCTTACAAAATTGGATAATGATATAAAGGCACTTAATGATAGAATTGCTGCATATTATATTCAATATGCCAAATTACCTACATATGGGGAAAAGTATGATAAAGAAACGATAAAAAATGATATAAATGATTTATCTCCAAATGATGGAGATGAATATTATATAATAGATTTGAGTGAATTAGATAATTTAACATTAAATTATGGAGAAAACTATTTAACATCTTCAAATGATTTATATATTATAAATGAACAAAGTCATGTAGTGTATTATTTAAGAGGAATTAAATATAAAGGACAAGAATATCACACAGTAGGAAAACAAACAAGTGTATTTTTGAACTATTAAATTTATCAAAGAAGCAATTAATAAAAGTTTGCTTCTTTTTTACAACATACAGAAATAGATTTAATGATTTAAATTAATAAGTATAAATGAAGAATATAGTTTTAATATGCAAATAATGTATTTCTGGCTACAAACAAATTTTAAAATAGATAGTTCTGGAAGTATAACTTATTCTAAAACATGTATCTCAATATAGAAAAATAAGAGAAAATTGGAATATTGTAATTATTCTGATTTTCTCTTAATACTTTCATTTGTTTTGAAAATTAGGATTAAATTTACCTATAAGTAGTTATTTTATTAACAACTTTTTTTTATAAAATACTTGCAAAATATACATAAATATGGTAAAATATCATTCGTTAAACTAAGACGATTATCGTCCTTGCTCATGTCTAGTATATGGGCTGTATATCCAAGAGGAGGTGAAGAATAATGAATAAATACGAAAGTATAATCATTATTAGTCAAAATGTTGAAGAAGAAGGAATTAAATCATTAATTTCTAAATTCACAGATTTGATTAATACTGAGGGAAAAGTTTCAGAAGTTGTAGAAATGGGAAAAAGAAAACTAGCTTATGAAATAAAAAAGAACAAAGAAGCTTTCTATGTTTTGTTTAATTTTGAGGCTAAACCAGAGTTAATAACTGAGCTTGAAAGAAACTACAGAATTACTGATGAAATAATCAAGTTCATAGTAGTTAGAAAAGATGAAGAATAATCTTTTAAAATGAAAGATTTTAAGTATTGTTTTTGTATCTATACAATACTTAGGCCTAAGAAAGATATATAATTTATGGAGGCAATTTTAAGTATTATTAAGGAGGAATAAAAAATGAACAAAGTAATATTAATGGGAAGATTAACAAGAGATCCAGAAGTGAGATACACTCAAACAAACAATACTTTAGTTGCAAGTTTTTCTCTTGCAGTAAATAGAAGATTTGTAAGACAAGGTGAAGAAAGACAAGCGGATTTTAT
>JAAWPK010000068.1 GCA_022799935.1 Clostridia bacterium | reverse complement strand
AGCAAAGATGGAGGTTTAAAGAAGATATGAGCTATGCTATTATAAGAAATGATAAATTAACAAGAGTTGATGCACAAGGATCATACGTTCACAATGATAGAAGGTCAAAAGGTCATTCTAATAAAGATATTGACCAAACAAGAACACATTTGAATTTTTACTGTAAGAGAAATGAACTAACATATATAAAAGAATTTGACAGAATGAAAAAGGAATATGATTTAAAAGGCACTATTAGAAGTAATAGTATTATCATGTGTGAAATGATGATTACTTCTGATAATGCTTTTTTTGATAAAATTGGTTTAGAGGAAACAAAAAGATATTTTAAAGAAAGTTATAATTTTGTATGTAATTATAATAATCTTGGAGAAAAATATATTGTATCAGCAGCAGTACATTTAGATGAAACTACACCACATATGCACCTAGTATATATACCAGTAATCCATACAAAAGATACAGAAGGAAATGATATTGATAAAATATGTTGTAGAGATTTTTGGAAAGGTAGAGATAGTTACAGACAATTACAAAATGCTTTTCACAAATATATAACTTCAAAAGAGTTTGATTTAGAACGAGGTTTACCAGTAGAAGAAACTGGAGCAAAACATGAAAAAATAGAAAATTTAAAGAAATTAACTAATTTTAAAAATACTAAAAAGGTATTAGATAATATAAAACTAGAATTGCCAGAAACGCCAGATATAAATGATATTAAACTAATAAAGCTTAATAGAGAAAAAGTTGAAAATGAAATTATTAAGCCCAAAGATGATAAAATTATGGAATTATATCAAGAAAATTTAAGATTGCATAATGAATTATCGAAACAAGTAAATTTAGTTAATATAGCTGAAAAATATCAAAAAGAAAGAAATTCTATAATTGCTGATAATAGAGAACTTCATAAACAAGTAAATAATATTAAAGCAGAATATAAGGAAAAAGAATTTGATATTGAATGGAAATATAAAAATAAAATCAAAAGTTTAGAAAAAGAGAACACTCACTTACACAAAATAATAGACAAATTCTATGAAACTATTGATAAATTTATAGTTTGGATTTGTAATAAATTTGGTATTGGCGAATCTAAAGAATTAGTTAAAAATTTTGAGAAAGAAACACATACTTTTATTGATCCAGTAAAACAGTTAAATATTAAAAAGATAGAAAAAGAAATAGAATTATAAAAACTCTAATAACTGAAAAAGGCAGACACCAGTCCGCCTTTTCCAGTACAGCTAAACAAGCATTTTAAGCAACATACATATCGTCCAAATCTCTCATAAGCTTGAGTTCTTCAGCGTATTTAGCCCAAAACACTTTACTTTCCATGATTTCCACATACTCGCCAGACTCATCGTCAACAAGGAAATAGCATTTCTGCTCAGGAAATTCTTCATGGAGGTAGTCAGTTTCCAAATGTAAACCATTCGGAATAACCAGCTTGTCAAGAGCACCAGTGTCAAACACAATAGTACCTTGAAGTGAAAACCAATCCTTATCTGTGTGAACTCTGCCTGCATGGAAATCGTTGCAGCCTACGAATCTTTCGATTCTCTCGTTAAATGCCTTTGCCATAGTGATTCCTCCTAACAATATTGTAATAATAATTACTATATACATATGGGGAAAATGTTGCTTTGGAAATCCCATATCTAATATAAATTATACCATATTATGTTGAATTATGCAAATCACATAAAAATATTGATTACATTTCATCAGTAATTTCTGTAATCAAATATCTTCCATCATTTTGTAAATAAATAGCAGCATTGTTTTTATGTTCATATGCCAACTGTGGTGCTAATAATGGATTTAATATTAATATTTGCCACTTTTGATATTCTCTCAAATCATCTGATTTAGTGTCATCTGAAAATAAAAACCAATTTCCATCTTGAAAAATTGCGGTTTGGCAAACTTTTCCATTTTCTACAAGCTTATAATCAGCTAAACATTTCTCACTTGCAATAGGTAATATACATTGGTATTCTAGTGAATTATTCTCCGTTAAATAACATAATAACACAGCAATAGGAATATTAGGATGCTCTTGGTCTAATTTTTTTGCTATTTCAACTAAAGAAAATCCCCTTACTTTTATATCAGTATAGGTTTGACTATCATTTAACCATTCATCTAGAAGTGTATTGTACTTTTCTTCCTTTGTTGTCTCCATGATATCTTCTGTTAAATCTTCACAATCCTTTTCAGATAGCAATGAATTGTAATAAAGATACATTTTTTGTGAAATTTTTTTCTCCATATTGACCTCCATAAATAAATATTTATAATATTCTATACTTTATATATTTACTAAATTCTTATAAGAGTAGTTCTCTTGCCCATTGCGATGAATAACATAATTGCTAACATGTGCATTTTTTCCACTACGCTACTTTTATTCCTGTATTTTTTACTTCTACTACAAAAGGTGTTTCATCATTTTCATAATCTGCAACTGCTATAATATGTGGTTCTATTCTATAATCTATTCCTTTTCTTAATATCATTAATTTTACTTCTTCATCAAATGTATCTGTTTTTATATCATCTGTAATTACTGCTATATCAATATCACTATCTTTATGTTCTGTTCCTTTTGCATAAGAGCCAAATAATATTATTGCCACTACATCATAGTTTTCTTTTACAACGGCAATATATCTATCTACTATTTCTGCTATTTCTTTGTTTATTTCTACTTTAATATTATTTCTAACCATGCTTTTACCTCCTTAATTTTATTTATTTGTTCTTCTGTATATTCATCTGTACATTTATTATAAAATGCTCTTTTATAATCATCATATCTTGTACTTAAATTAAATGTCGTTATTTCATTTAAAGTCACTTCTTGTTCTTCTGTTAATTCTAAATTCAATTTTTCTGCTAAATACAATAAATCGTGAGTTTTTGGAGCATAAGGAGTTCCTTTATTATTTTTTGCATATAGTGCCTTTAATAGTTTCTCTATAAGCATTTGTCCAAAAAATAGACAATATGTATTTCTATTTTTCTCTTTTAAATCAAGCATTACATTATAATCTTCATTAGCACTTTCAATCCAATAATTCATTAAATCTATATTATTCATATAATTCCTCGCTTTCAATCTAATTTTATTATAACATTATTATCAAATTTTTACTACATTTTATTGAAAATATTTTTGCAAAATCACTTATTTCGTTGTAACCACTCATAAACCTCATCTTCAGTAAGTTTTCCATGTTTTAGTTTAGTAATTTTTTCTTTAGCTTGTTTTTTCCAAGTTTCAAATTCTGCTTTTAATTTCTTATCATCTTTGTTTTTATTTACAACACCAAACTTTTGCTGATATGTTTTTCTATATTCTGTATATGCTGATTTTTCTTGTAATCTCTTGTTATAAGCAAGTATTGCCCCTTGCTCACGACAAGTTTTTCCATTTTCTTTTGGATAATCACAATATACTTCATCTAATCTTGAATTAGGTATAAAATACATACCACAATTTTGACATTTCTTAATTGGGTAGTTATGAGTCTTTGATAATTCTTCTAATATAGCATAGCAAATACTTGCTATATCATTGCTTTTATGAGTATTTGACATAGATATAATCATACTTCCTTCTTTTAGCCCCTCTAATAAATCGTTTTCAGAAGTATTCCTAAAATCATCATACTTGTTAGAATAATTATCTTCTATGACATTATCATTCTTTTTGTAAGAGTATAGTTTCCCTTTTCTTTTTATAAGATATACAGCATATCTTTGAGAATGTGTAAATTGTTTTAAATACTCATTTCCGTTTATATTATATATGTAATCAACTGCATCTTGTATATTTTCTTGAATATATATAAGTTGTTCTTTTAAAATATCATATATCTTTTTAGTTTCTTTTAAATAAGTTTTGTCATCTTCGTATCTTCCTTTTAGTTCAAAATTAGAATATTCGTCTATATCTCTTAATATTTCAAAACCATAAGCATAGAAAAAATCTTTATAAGCAGTTTCATAGTTAGATAAGTCAGCATTTAAAAATCTAAGCAATAAAAGACCAAACCTTTGGGCAAAGGGGTAATATAAAAGACCTGGATTTTTTAAACCTCTGTCTGTGCTTTCTGTTTCTTTCCAACTTATGTATCTTAGTCTTTTTTCATAGTCTACATTAAAAGTAGCCTTATAAAAGTACATAGGTGTGGAATAATATTCTTGCTTTTCATCTTTATTAAACCAAATATAAAAATCATCAAAATGTCTTATGTCTGGTAAATCAATATTCATTTCAACACTTTCCTCCGTTTCTATATAATTTCATTAAGTTTTATTTAAAACAATTTTCATTTTTTTACAAATTGTTATTGACATCTTAATTATATTATACTATAATTAGAATAATAACACAATACTTTTTGGAATAATTATTGTTTTGAGTTGTAGACTAAGAATTCACTACAACTAATTTTAAAGGAAATGGGGGTGATTGCAATAAACAAAATAAGTGAAATAACGAGACTTTTTTACGAAGAACATTTAAGAGGTGCAGATATTGCAAAGCAAATTGGTGTAGGTAAATCTTATGTAACAAAAATTATTCAAAAAGATGAGAGATATATTGAAGAAAAAGAGTATCGAGCCACACAAAGCAAAGAAAGACACAAAGTTTGTAAAAGAAATTACATCAATAAAAAACGACAAGCAAATAAACAAGATTACCAAGCAATGCTAATACAGATAAATAAAGATAACGAATATTTATCTACTAAAAAGAAACTATCTGATGAAGCATTTTCAAATTGGAATAGAGGAATGTTTGATTATGATAAACATAGTAGTGCTTTAGTATTAAAAAATGGAATAAATATCGGTTTTGATGTGCCAAAAAGAGTAATAAATGTAGTAAATCCAAGTTGCATAAGAGCAACATTTTAATTGAATAAGCAAAGATTTTAGCACTTTATGAAAGGGCTATTTTTTTGACTTTAAATAAGAGTTTTATAAGTGTAGCAATACTTATAAAGTTCTTTATTTAGAAAGGGGTATTTTAAATGATTTTAAAATGTAAGTTCAAAAAGTATGTGCATTATTAGAAGAACAGGAGGATTTGTCATGGATAAAAAAACAAAAAATAAAAATGAAATAGTTATAATAAATAAATTTAAAGAAGATAGTGTAGAAAGTGCAACAACTACCTTATTAAAAGTTTTCGAAATGTTTTGCAATATGCAACTAATGAAAAAATAAGTTAAATACACAAGTTTTAAACAGATTTTAGTTTCCACCTATAATTGGGACTATTGATTTTTCTATTAAGTTATGTTAAATTAGAAACATAAGTTATAGGTGGAACTTACTAAAGGAAAAGGAGGCAAAATTGCTAGTAAGTAACACAAAAGTATATAACTGTGCTTTATATTGTAGATTATCAAGAGATGATGAACTACAAGGAGAAAGCAACAGTATAACAAA
>JAAWPK010000067.1 GCA_022799935.1 Clostridia bacterium | reverse complement strand
ATGTCATAAATATTTAGATTATTTTCTTTAGCATATTGTTTTAAAATTTCTTTTTGGTTTGTTATACTGTTGCTTTCTCCTTGTAATTCATCATCTCTTGATAATCTACAATATAGAGCACAGCTATATACTTTTGTGTTACTTACTAGCAATTTTGCCTCCTTTTCCTTTAGTAAGTTCCACCTATAATTTATGCCTTTAATTTAACATAACTTAATAGAAAAATCAATAGCCTAAATTTATAGGTGGAAACTAAAATTTGTGTATTTTTATTATTTTCTAGCCATTTGCATATTGTAAAATATTTCGAAAACTTTTAATAAGGTAGTTGTTGCACTTTCTACACTATCTTCTTTAAATTTATTTATTATAACTATTTCATTTTTCTTTTTTACTCTTTCATTCATCTTCAAATCCTCCTGTTCTTCTAAAATGATTACTTCTCTTTCTTTTTGAATTGAAAGAAAAAAAGACCTCTATCTAATAGAAGTCTTAAATTAAAAATTAATAACTCATACAAACTTTGTGTTTATATTTTTGAGTTGGTACTTTTATATTCATATTTACCGTTCTAGGAACATCAAATCCAACTGTTAATCCATTTACTAATGAGAGATTCCCTTTGCTATTTCTATGATAAGCACTAGCATTACATTTTACAAAATCATAATCAGACATACTATATCTATTTTGATAAGACAATTCAGCAGTATCTTTTGCAAGTTGTGCTTGTAATTGCTGATATGAATCATCATCTTTTTTAGGTCGTTTGTAGGTTTTATAATATTCTTTATTATAATTTGCTTTTTTAATCATAGATGTTTTGTGTTTAGTTTCTTTGTTTATATTATATCGTTCATCAGTTTTTATAACTTGCGATACATAACCTTGAGAAACTCTAACTTTTTGAGCAATATCTTGTTGCTTTTGCTGTTCTTCATAATACAATTTTAAAATTTCTTCTTTCTTATTCAATTTCGTTTCCTCCTTTCGTTAAACTATGTACTAATATTTTTTACTTGCACTATTTTAGGCATAGAAACCCCACATAATGCTATTTATTTTTGTATATGTGTTGACATTTGTAATACTTTAGTGTAATATATTTATAGATATGAAGTATTAACTTTTTGATAAATTAAAAGTAATATTTCGTAGTGTTAAATATATTACATGTCTAATATTGTACTGTAATATTTTATAAAAGTCAATATATTACAATAAAAATTTTAAAGATTGGAGTAAAAAGATGAAATTTGAATTAGAATATGGCTTTAATAATCAATCAATGCCAAAGTTTAGAGAGTACGAAATAAAAACTATAAATGATATAAAATACGTTGTTCCAAAGTTAAGTAAGAGTGATGTAACATCATATTCTTTAATTGATTTTGAAGATTATGAAGAAAATGATAAACCTTTAATAGATTTTGTAAATTTAGGAAAACTATCATTAGAAGATAAAGAAAATACAGATACATTGTTACTTGAATATGTAAATAAATATGGCTTGTTAGGTTTAATACATGATTTACCAGTAAACAGATATTATACACTAGATACAAAGGTACTATTAAAAGAATTTAACAATATTACTGGTATAGAATATTACGATTGTTTTAATACAATGGAAATATTAGATTATTTTAAAGTATTTTTCCCAACTGCAAATGATGAAGAAATAAAAGGATTGATAGAAAAAAGCAATAGTATAATTTGTCAGCAGAGTATGGAAAAGTTTATTACTCCAGACTTAAATGAGCTGTATTACAAAAATGAGAAGTATTATGAACAAGCAGATATGATAATAGAATATGCACAAACCTTATATAAAATATTGAAAGAACTAAAAAAAGAAGATACAGAACATATAGACTATTCTCTAATCGAGAAATTAGAATCAAATCATATTAGAACTAACTTAGGTTATAATGGAGTTACAATACATATAAGAAGTTTAAAAGAATACATAGATGAGAATTTTAAATTATTTGCTATACAAGAAAAGAAATATTTAAAACTATGTAAACATTGTGGGAAAGCATTTACAGCATCAAACCCAAAAACTGAGTATGATACATTTAGTTGTAAAAATCAAGAAAATGTTTATAAGAGTAGAGCAAGATTAAGTTCAAATGTAACTAAAACAAAAAATGGATTAGCTGTCAAAATATCACCAAGTCAAGAAATATCAGATTTTATTACTGATAAAAAGAATAAAAATAAATTTTGAAATTTGCCAATGCCATTGGCAAAATTGGAGGTTAAAATGTTGAAAGAAAATAATATGTTAGATAAAGAGTTTAAAGAGTTTAAAGATTTAGTTTTTTATGCTAAGCAGGATATTTTAAAAACAAGATATGAAGTTCAAGAAAATGCTAATATGGAATTGATTAAGCTATATTTTAGACTTGGTAAAATTGTAAGTGAGAATGCAAAATATGGAAATAAATTTATTAAAGATTTTTCTATTGCTTTGAAATTAGAGTTTCCAGATAGTACAGGTTTTTCTACGAGAAATTTGTCAAGAATGAAAAAGTTTTATGAAGAATATAAAGATTTATCAAATTTGCCAATGGCGTTGGCAAAATTGCCATGGTCACACAATAATCTTCTTTTAGATAAAATAAAGGATTTGAATGTTCGAGAGTGGTATGCAGAAAAATGTTTTGAAAATGGTTGGGCTCATTCTGTTTTAGATCATCAAATAGACTTACAATTATATGAAAGGCAAGTATTATCAGAAAAACTAACTAATTTTAAAAACAAATTACCTATTGCACAAAGCGAACTTGCAAGAGATGTAATTAAAGACCCATATATTTTTGAATTAGAAGGAATTAAAGAGGAAGCTATTGAAAAAGATATTGAAAATGCAATGATGGAAAGAATAAAAAATGTATTATTAGAATTAGGAAAAGGATTTAGCTTTGTAGGAAATCAATATAAGATTTCTACTGAAAATCAAGACTATTATATAGATATGCTATTCTACCATTTAGATTTAAGATGCTATATTGTTGTAGAACTAAAAAACAATGAGTTTAAGCCAGAATATACTGGACAATTAAGCTTCTATGTAACAGCAGTTGATGAAACTCTAAGAAAAGAACAAGATAATCAAACTATTGGTTTATTACTTTGTAAAGGAAAAGATAGATTATCTGTAGAATGGGCTTTGAAAGGAACAAATGCACCGATTGGTGTTACTTCTTATGAGGTTAGAAATGAATTACCAAAAGAAATACTAGATAAACTACCTACTGAAGAAGATATAAACAAACATATTGATATAAATAATGATAAATGTAATTAATAAGAGAATAAAATTAAGTGTGCATTAAATAAAAATGAATATAATATATTTTTATGGTACAATGTACTACAAGGAGGTAGTATTAGTGGAATTTTTAGATATTTTAGATAAACAGGGAAATAAAACTGGAGAAAAAAAAGAAAGAAAAGAAGTTCATAGTAAAGGCTATTGGCATAAGGGAGTTCATATATGGATAATCAACTCAAAAAAAGAACTATTAGTACAAAGAAGAAGTGCAAATAAAGATGTATATCCAAATAAGTTATACATATCAGTAGCAGGACACCCTGTAAGTGGAGAAGAAGAAATTGAAAGTATTAAGCGAGAATTTTTAGAAGAAATTGGAATAGAGTTAGATGTTGCAAAACTAGAGTATTTGTTCACTTTCTCACAAGAAGTTATCGAAAATGATGGAAAATTTTTAGATAATCAGTTTTACGATGTTTATTTAATAGAAATGGATTTAGATATTGATAAATTAAATTTACAGTGTGAAGAAGTGAGTGAGGTTAAAAATATTTATTATAGAGATTTTGAACAAATGATAATAAACAAAGATAAAGATATAGTAAATCATCCAATAGAGTGGGAAAACTTATTTAAAATATTACATAAAAGATATGACTAATAAAATATTAATTTATTGAAATTATACAAAAGACAATAAGTTGAATTAAAAATATGTTAGTGAAATTAGCAAAGACACCAGAGGTATTATCTCTAGTGCCTTTGTTTTGAGTAGAACTATCTTAGGAAAACTTTTGGAGAGAGAAGTTTGTTATCTGTAAATTCTCAAAAGCCTTTCCAGCTTCTCTTTGGCATCAGTATCGTAAGGATCGTTTGCCAGCCGTATTCTTAATTGCCGCTCTGTTGCATCAAGCCTACGGCTAGCTTCGTATCTTGCCCGTTCCTCGGGGTCAAGTCGACCTATCCAACCAGGTAATGTGTCATAGCACATAGCGTTGCCTCCTTGATAGTATTTTTTTGCTTACCTTGTCAATTGACTAAATATTTATCTCAATTCTCATGAAGTCCTTCCTATAATGCATCTGAGATAATATTTTGAGCAAATATTCAGTATTAACATAATACACATTATATTACAAAATAATTAAAATAGCAAGATTTTAATGAAAATTGTATGATTAAATAATTCATGTTGTTTCTAATTTGATATTCTATTTTTCTAAATCCCACTCTTTTGCTTTATCTTCTCGTTTTATCTGTTTTTCCACATCAATAAAAGTATGAGTTTCTTTTTCAAAATCTCTAATAACTTCATCTTCAGAAGGTAAATCAAATTTTTGGCATATCCATTTTATGAATTTAGTAATAGTTTGTTTGAATTTATCAATAACTTTATGCAAATGCTTAATTTCTTTTTCTAGTTTATGAAATTTATTTTTATATTGCCATTCTAAATTGAATGACTTATCTTCAAATTCGTGTTCGAGAGCTTTCTTCTTTTCCTTATATTCATATTCTAAATTTTTAACTGTATTATGAAGCTCTTTATTATCAGCAAGTATTTTATCTCGTTCTTTTTGGTATTTTTCAGCCTCATCAACAATTTTAGCTTGTTTTGATAATTCTTTATTCAAAGAAAGATTATCTTTATATAATTCTTTAATTAACTCATCTTTAGGTTTTATAATTTCTTCTAATATTTTTTCATCTCGCTTTAGTGAAAACTTACTAATATCAGTTATATCTGGAACATCTGGTAATTCTAGTTTCATTTCATTTAAAATTTTCTTGGTATTATCATAATTTGTAATCTTCTTGTATTCTTCGATAGTATAATGTTTTCTGTTAGTATCTTCAACAAACATACCTCTCTCCAAATCAAAGCCTTTTGACTTAACATGATTAAAATATGCATCTTGTAGTTTTCTGTAACTATCTCTACCTTTCCAAAAATCTCTTGCACAAATTTTATCAATATTGTTGCCTTCCTTGTCTTTTGTGTGAATTACAGGAACAAACATTAAGTGCATGTGTGGTGCTCCTTCATCAAGGTGGACTACTGCTGATATTATATTCTTTTCTCCTAGATTTTTATAATTACAAATAAATTTATAGCATTCATCAAAATATCGTTTAGTTTCTTTTTCTCCAATTTTATCAAAAAATGTTTGGTCAGAAGTAAATATCATTTGACACATTATTATACTGTTACTACGAAGATGACCTTGTAAATTGTTTTTTTTCATATATTTATCAAATTCTTTTGTATATGTGAACTCATTTTTCTTAATATAATAATTCAAATGTGTTCTAGTAGTATCAATATCCTTATTAGAATGATTTTTTGCTTTTCTATCATTATGAGTGCCTTTTCCATTTATTTCTGCTCGTGTTAATTTTTCATTTCTTACGATAGCGTAACTCATA